>NZ_JBHSQJ010000023.1:53309-100262 GCF_042658505.1 Streptacidiphilus monticola
TGGCCGGCCAGCAGGCGCTGGACGCGGGCGGGGAGGAACGGGCCGCCGTGCAGGAACACGGGGCCGGTCAGGGATCCGGCGTCGGCGTGTTCCAGATCCGTGATCCGGTAGTCCAGACCCGCCGCCCGCATCCGGTCGTGGAAGGCGCGCAGCGGGCGGCCGCAGGCCGTGGACCCGGAGGGGTCGTCCGTGCTCCAGGCCGCCACCGCGGCGTAGGGGGAGTACAGGCCCCAGGTCGCCGCGTGCGCGGGGGGAGCGGCGAGGAACTCCGCGCCGTGCCGGGCCAGGTAGTCGGCCAGCGTCCGCACCAGCCAGGCCTTGTGGCCGGTGCGGCCCTCCTCGTCCACGGGCGGGCAGTCGGGATAGGGCGGCCGGTGCAGCACGTCGAGGTCGTCGGACCAGGTCGCGGTGGCGATGCCGGTGTAGACGTTCCAGCCGGTCGCGCCCGCCGCCAGCGCGAGCAGGGTCTGGTGCAGGCTGGTGGCGCCGGCCGCGTAGGCGCGGTCGTAGAGCTCGGAGAAGCCCCAGTTCTCCTCCATGTTCGGCCCCGGGGCGCGCTTGGCGGCGACCACGTAACGGGCGTGCGCCAGCGGGTCGGTGGAGACGACGCCCATCCAGTTGGTGAAGCCGTAGTGGATGCCCGGCCAGGTCTCCGGGCGGACCCGGGCCAGCCAGTCGTCCATCGAGTGGGGGTCCCCGGCCGGAGGGTTGAGGTTGACCAGCACCGGCACGTCGGTGCCCAGCGCGTCGTACCAGGTGCGGTAGCAGTGGCCGAGCAGCTCGGAGTGGAAGCGTCCCCAGTCGGCCAGTGCGAGCTGTTCCGCGGGCGAGCCCAGGGGGCCGCGGCGGCGCGGGGGTTCGACGGTGTCGAACGAGGTCAGCGAGGTGCCGTGGACGGCGTTGTAGCCGGCCGGGCCGCCGTAGTGGCGGTCCAGGCCGTCGCGGAACGCGGCCAGCGCGGGGCCGCTGTAGTCGTAGACCCACAGCGGCAGCGCGCCGTCCGTGAACAGGCCCTCGTTGGCGATCTGAACGGCGATCACCGGGCCCTCCGGGCCGGTGAGTTCGGCCAGCACCTCCTTGCCCACCGCGCGCAGCCACTCGGTCACCCGGGCGGTGAAGTGCGGGCCGACAGCGGACGGCAGCGGCCACCGCTCGATCCGGCCGTCCCCGTCCAGCACCGAGCCGTTCCAGCGCATCGGCTCGCCGTCGGCCCGAAGCGCGGGCTCGACCTCGGGGTTGTGCAGCGGGCAGATCCAGTCGGGCAGTCCGCCGTAGTTGGTCTCGGCGTGGATGAACGGACCGGGCTTGGCGATCACGTCCAGGCCCAACTCCCGGCACAGGCGCAGAAAGCGGACCACGTCGGTGAAGTCCGGCGGCACGGCTGCGTCCGGCTGGTGGTGGCGCCAGGGCAGGTAGCAGGTGACGACGCGGATCCCCGCGCGGTCGCGCAGCGCGGTGAGCCGGTCGCGCCAGACCGAGGGGTGGTCGCGGTAGTAGGGGTAGTCGGCCGTGGCGAGCAGCTCGGGGGCGCCGTCGCGGTGGAGCACGCCGTGGCGGAGCTCGATGGGCACAGGAAGTCCTCTCGGAAGCAACGGGGCTGCGTCAGGCGCGGCTGCGGGCGACGGTGGCGGCGTACCAGCGGGCGCTCTGCTTCAACGTGCGGCGCTGGGTGGGGTAGTCGACGTGGACCAGGCCGAAGCGCTTGGCATAGCCCTCGGCCCATTCGAAGTTGTCCATCAGGGACCAGGCGAAGTAGCCGCGGACGTCCGCGCCCTGGGCGTGGGCGGCGGCGACGGCACGCAGGTGCGCGTCGAGGTAGGCGGTGCGCCGGGGGTCGGCCACCTCGCCGCCGCTGGGGGCGGGCTCGTCGAAGGCGGCGCCGTTCTCAGTGACGTAGAGCGGCAGGCCGGGGTAGTCGCGGCCGAGACGGACCAGGTGGTCGGTCAGGCCCTCGGGGTGGATCTCCCAGTCCATCGCGGTGCGCGGCAGGTCGCGGCGGACCGGGCCGTCCGCGCCGACGACGTGGCTGGTGTAGTAGTTGACGCCGAGGAAGTCCAGCGGCTGCGCGATGTCGGCCAGGTCCCCGTCGTGCAGGGGGAGGTGGACGTTCTCGCGGTGCAGCGCGTCCACGACGTCGGCGGGGTAGCGGCCGTGGACAAGGGGGTCGAGGTAGAGGCGGGTGCCCAGGCCGTCGGCGTGGTGGGCGGCGGCGACGGAGGCGGGGCGGTCGTCGGCCGGAATGGCGTGGGTGGTGTTCAGGGTGATGCCGACCTGGACCGGGTGGCCGGCGGCGGCGCGCAGGCGCTGGGCGGCCAGGCCGTGGCCGAGGAGCAGGTGGTGGACGGCGGCGAGGGAGTCGCCGCGGTCGTTGCGGCCGGGGGCGTGGATGCCCAGCTCGTAGCCGAGGACGGCCGAGCACCAGGGTTCGTTGAGCGTGGTCCACCACCGCACCCGGTCGCCGAGTTGACGGACGCACAGTTCGGCGTAGTCGGCGAAGCGTTCGGCGGTGTCGCGGGCCGGCCAGCCGCCGTTGTCCTCCAGCTCCTGGGGCAGGTCCCAGTGGTAGAGGGTGATCCACGGGCGGATGCCCTTGGCCAGCAGCTCGTCCACCAGGCGGTCGTAGAAGGCGAGTCCGCGCGGGTTGGCGGGGCCCTTGCCGCCGGGCTGGATCCGGGGCCAGGAGAGCGAGAAGCGGTACGCGTCCACGCCGAGGCCGGCGATCAGGGCGACGTCCTGCGGCATCCGGTGGTAGTGGTCGCAGGCCGTGTCGCCGGTCTCGCCGCCGGCGACCGCGCCGGGGACGCGGCAGAAGGTGTCCCAGATGGACGCGGTCCGCCCGTCCTCGGAGACGGCCCCCTCGATCTGGTAGGCGGAGGTGGCCACCCCCCAGAGGAAGTCCCGGGGCAGCGTGAGGTCGAGCGGCTCCATACGGAATCCCTCCGTCTTCATTGGGTGAACGTGAACACCGGAGGGCGTGAGAGCGCTCTCCTCGGCGGCTTGAGTGTTACGGCGGGGTTCCGTCTGCGTCAAGAGCGTGCCGCATCATTTCAAGAACTGAAAACTCATGTGTGCTCCAGGGGTTGACAGTCCCTGCGGCTCGGGCCAAGCTCCCTGCACCGAGCGAGATAGCGCTCTCTCGATCGGCGCGAGTCGGTTAACTTCTTGTTTCCGGATCGTGATTGACGCGGCGCAGACTACCCTGCTTGACTCCGCTACGGAACCGGTTCCGCAACCGGTTCCGGAAACGGATCTGCGACAGGCTCACCCGACCAACGGAGGCGGACGATGCCGATCACCATTGCTGACGTCGCGGCGCATGCCGGCGTGAGCAAGACGACGGTGTCCCGAGTCCTGAACGGCAAGGGCGAGTTGAACGCGGCCACGATCGCCCGGGTGCGCCGCGTGATCGAGGAGCTCGGCTACGTGCCCAGCGCCGGCGCGGTCGGCCTGGCCCGCGGCCGCACCCAGGTCGTCGGCATGCTGGTGCCCTCGCTCACCTGGCCGTGGATCGGCGAGGTGCTGCAGGGCGTGGTCGACACCGTGGAGACCCGGGGCTTCGGCCTGCTGCTGTTCACCTGCAACCAGGGTGAGGAGTCGCTGCGCCGTTTCGGCCAGCAGGTCTCCGCCAAGTCCTTCGACGGGCTGCTGGTCGTGGCTCCCGAGGGGACCCTCGACTACATCACCGAACTGCACCACCAGGGCCTGCCGGTGGTCCTCATCGACGACCGCGGCCACCAGCCGCGGTTCCCCTCGGTGGAGACCACGAACCGGGGCGGCGCCGCGGACGCGGCCCGCCACCTGCTGGCCACCGGCGCCACCCGGCCGCTGGTGGTCACCGGACCGCCACGGTTCGGCTGCGTCCAGGAGCGGCTGGACGGCTTCACCGAGACCTGGGCGGCCGACGGACCGTCACCCGTGCCGCCGCAGGACGTCGTCGAAGGCGACTTCACCTTCGAGTGCGGCCTGCGCGCGGTGCGGCAGCGGCTCGCGGACGGCATCCCCTTCGACGCGGTCTTCGCCCACAACGACCTGTCCGCGCTCGGCGCGCTGCACGCGCTGCGCCAGGCCGGACTGCGCGTCCCCGAGGACGTCGCCGTGGTCGGCTTCGACGACATCCCCGAAGCCGGGCACAGCGACCCCGAACTGACCACCGTGCACCAGCCGCTGCGCGAAATCGGCGAGGCGGCAGCGGAGTTGCTCCTCGCCCAGCTGGGCGGGCGGCCGCCGGAGAGCGGCGCGCCCGTCGTCATCCCGACCACCCTGACCGTCCGGGGCTCCACCCGCGCCCCGGACTGAACCCGCACCACCCATCCCCCTCGCCCCGTACCAGGCAGGCCGCGGCAGCACCAGGCGCCCTGTCCCGGACCAGCACGTCCTCACCACCCCGACCACCCATCCCGAAGTGGGGAACCATGCGCGCATATCGCACCATCACCGCGCTCGTCGCGGGCAGCCTCGCGATAGCCGGCCTGGCCGCGTGCGGCGGCAGCTCCAGCAAGTCCGGCGGCTCCGCCGGCGGAGTGCTGAACATCGGCATGCCCAACGGCCCGCAGACCGAGAACAACAACCCGTTCCTGGGCACCTCCGCCGGAGCCAGCCTCGGCTACCGCTGGATGATCTACGAGCCGCTGGCCATGGTGAACTTCGCCAAGCCCGCCGAGCAGCCGAGACCGTGGCTGGCCACCAAGTGGGACTGGGCCGACAACTTCAAGACGCTGACGCTGACCGTCCGCGACGGCGTCAAGTTCTCCGACGGCTCGCCGATGACCGCGGACGACGTCGCCTACTCCTTCCAGCTGCTCAAGGACCACGCCGCGCTGAACTTCAACGCGCTGGCCATCGACTCGGTCAGCAGCAGCGGCAACCAGGTCACCGTCAAGTTCACCACCTCGCAGTTCGTCACCCAGCAGCGGGTGCTGCAGACCTTCGTGGTGCCCAAGGCCATCTGGTCGAAGATGGCCGACCCGGCCACCGACGCCGTCAAGAACCCGGTCGGCACCGGTCCCTACACGCTCAAGTCCTTCACCCCGCAGACGGTCACGCTGACCGTGCGCAAGAGCGGCTACTGGCAGACCGCCCCGCAGGTCGGCGAGTTGCGCTACACCTCCTACACCGGCAACGACACCCAGACCACCGCGCTGACCACCGGCGCCTGCGAGTGGTCCTACGTGTTCATCCCCAACGCCAAGCAGGTCTTCGCGGCCAAGGACCCGGCGCACAACAAGCTCTACTTCCCGCCGAACCTGAGCGCCGACGGCCTGTGGATCAACACCACGGTCAAGCCCTTCGACAACGTGGCGCTGCGCCGGGCCATGTCCATGGTGATCAACCGTCAGGACATCTTCGTCCAGGGCGAGTCCGGCTACTTCAAGCCGCTGGTCGACTCGGTCACCGGCCTGCCCACCCCCGCCGGCGACCCGTTCATCATCGACCAGTACAAGGGACAGAAGGCCACCGTCGACGTGGCCGGGGCCAAGGCCCTGCTCACCCAGAACGGCTTCAGCTTCGCGTCCGACGGCAGCCTCAAGGACCCGAGCGGCAAGCCGGTCTCGATCACCCTCACCGACCCGGCCGGGTGGTCCGACTACCAGACGATCCTCAGCATCATCGCCGACAACTTCAAGCAGATCGGCATCAAGACCTCGATCGACAAGGCCGACCAGAACGCCTGGTTCAAGAACGTCGGCAGCGGCAACTTCCAGGCCACCATGCACTGGAGCAACGGCGGCGGCACCCCGTACGACATGTACCAGAACATCATGGACGGGAACTCGCTGAAGCCCATCGGCACCGACTCGCCCGCCGGCAACTACGGCCGCTTCAACGACCCGGCCGCCACCAAGGCGCTGCAGGACTACGCCAACGCCACCGACGACGCCACCCGCCAGGCCGCGCTCGCCACCCTGGAGAAGACCATGGTGGAGCAGGTCCCGATGATCCCCACCTCGGCCGGCAACGTCGGCGCCGAGTACTCCAGCAAGCACTGGACCGGCTGGCCCGACGACAGCAACCAGTACAACGGCGGCCAGCCCACCATCGAGGCGGCGCTCGACGTCGTCCTGCACCTCAAGCCCGCCAGCTAGTACGGCAGTTCGCCGTTTTCTGCAGGCGCCCCGCCCAGGATCAGGGGGCGGGGCGCCGGCCCGGAAGGATGGGAATGCCGCGATGACAGCGGGCCAGACGGCCACAGAAGGCCAGACAGTGACAGTGGGGCAGACAGTCCTGGAGGCGGACGGCCTCACCAAGCACTTCCCGGTCGGCCGCCGCGGGGGCCGGGTCGTCCACGCCGTGGACGACGTGACGCTGACCCTGCGCCGCGGCCGGGTCACCGCCCTGGTCGGCGAGTCCGGCTCGGGCAAGTCGACGGTGGCGCGGCTGCTCGCCCAGCTCTACCCGCGCACCGGGGGCGACATCCGGCTGCACGGCGAGTCGGTGACGGTCCGTCGGGGGCGCCGGTTCCGGGCCTACGCGCGCCGGGTCCAGATGATCTTCCAGGACCCCTTCGCCTCGCTCAACCCCACGCACACCATCCGGTACCACCTCACCCGGGCGCTGCGCATCCACGGCAACGCGGGGGAGGGCAGGGCCGGGCTGGAGCAGGCGCTGACCGAGCTGCTGGGCAAGGTCTCGCTCACCCCCGCCGAGCGCTACCTCGACAAGTACCCGCACGAGCTCTCCGGCGGCCAGCGCCAGCGCGTCGCCATCGCCCGGGCGCTGGCGGCCGACCCGGAGGCGCTGCTCGCCGACGAGCCCGTCTCCATGCTGGACGTCTCCATCCGGCTCGGCGTGCTCAACCTGCTGGCCGAGCTCAAGGAGCGGCTGCACCTCGCCGTCCTCTACATCACCCACGACATCGCCTCCGCCCGCTACTTCGCCGACGACACGCTGGTGATGTACGCGGGCCGGATGGTCGAGGGCGGCGACAGCGAGAGCGTCACCCAGCATCCCGCACACCCGTACACCCGGCTGCTCATCGCCTCCGCCCCCGACCCGGACCGGATCCTCGGCGAGGTGCTGCCGGAGGAGCTCAACGACGAGGACACCGGGGAACCCCCGTCCCTGATCGCGCCGCCCTCCGGCTGCCGGTTCCACCCGCGCTGCCCCGCGGCCATGGAGCGCTGCCACGACGAGCTGCCGCCCCGCTTCGACGTCCCCGACAGCGGGACCGGCCACTGGGCCGCCTGCTGGCTCTACGCAGAACCCGCTGCTGGGAAGGAAGGTGACGCGGCGTGAGGTACGTGCTGCAGCGGCTCGCGTTCTACCTGTTCACCGCATGGGCCGCGATCACCATCAACTTCTTCGTGCCCCGGCTGGTCCCCGGCGACCCGGTGCAGGCGCTGATCGCCAAGAACCAGGGCCAGATCGACACCCGGTCCATGCACTCGCTCTACGTCCTCTTCGGCCTGGACAAGAAGCAGGGCCTGTGGGACCAGTACACCGCCTACCTGGCCCAGCTCTCCCACGGCGACCTCGGCGTCTCCTTCGCCAACTTCCCCACGCCGGTGCTGGACATCCTCAAGTCCTCGCTGCCGTGGACCGTCGGACTGGCCTTCTGCGCCCTGCTGATCAGCTTCACCACCGGCACCCTGCTCGGCGTGCTGATGGGCTGGTGGCGCGGCTCCCGGCTGGACTCGGTGCTGCCGGTCACCACCTTCATCTCCTCCATCCCGCCGTTCTGGGTGGGCGCGCTGATGATCGCCGTGCTGGTCGCGGTCGGCAGCAGCTTCCCCATCGGCCAGGGCTACGACCCGGGCCTGGTGCCCGGCTGGGACGGCGCGTTCATCGGCAGCGTGGTCCAGCACAGCCTGCTGCCGGCCGCCATGCTGGTGGTCACCTCGATGAGCGGCTGGATCCTGTCGATGCGCAACATGATGGTGACCGTCGGCTCCGAGGACTACATCACCGTCGCCCACGCCAAGGGCCTGCGCGAACGGCGGGTGATGTTCAGCTACGCCGCGCGCAACGCCCTGCTGCCCAACGTCTCCGGCTTCGCCCTCGCCTTCGGGCAGATCGTCGGAGCCACCTTCCTGGTGGAGATCGTCTTCTCCTACCCGGGCATCGGCTACCAGACCATGCAGGCCGTCGGCGCCACCGACTTCCCGTTGCTGCAGGGCATCTTCCTGGTGACCACCATGTTCGTCCTGGTCGCCAACCTGCTGGCCGACGTCGCCTACCTCTTCCTCGACCCGCGCACCCGCAAGGAGGGCTGACCGGTGAAGAGCTTCCTGCGGACCTTCCTGCGCAACCCCAAGACGGCGACCGGCGCGGCCATCCTCGCGCTGTTCGTGCTGCTGGCCTTCGCCGGCTCGGCCCTGGCCCCCTACGACCCCTCGGCGCGCAGCGACGACCTGCTCCAACCGCCGTCCGGCAAGCACTGGTTCGGTACCACGCACCTGGGCCAGGACCTGTTCAGCCAGGTGCTGGTGGGCACCAAGAGCGTGATGTACGTCGGCTTCACCGCCGGCATCGTGGCGACGGCGCTGGCCGTCATCATCGGCGTCACCTCCGGCTACCTGGGCGGCGCGGGCGGCGAGACGCTCTCCGCCCTGTCCAACGTCTTCCTGGTGATCCCCGCGCTGCTGCTGATCATCATCATCACGTCGAGCGTGCCGAGCGGCGGCGACACCCTGGTGGCCCTCGTCATCGGCTTCACGTCGTGGGCCTGGAACGCGCGGGTGCTGCGGGCGCAGACGCTCTCGCTGCGGCGGCGCGACTTCGTCGAGGCGGCCCGCGCCAACGGCGAATCCACCTGGCGCATCGTGCTGTTCGAGCTGCTCCCGAACCTGAGCGCGGTCATCTTCTCCGGCTTCATCGGCACCGTGGTCTACGCCGTGCTCACCGAGGTGACGCTCGCCTTCATCGGCGTCCCCGGCATCTCCGCGTGGAACTGGGGCACCATCCTGTACTGGGCGCAGAGCCAGCAGGCCCTGGCCCAGGGCGCCTGGTGGTGGTTCGTCCCTGCGGGTCTGGCCATCGCCCTGCTGGGCACCGCGCTCTCGCTGGTCAACTTCGGCGTGGACGAGTACGTCAACCCGCGGCTGAAGAACGTCGGCCAGCGGCACGCCAAGGCCGCGGACGGCCGCCCGGTCAAGCTGCGGGTGGGCTTCACCCCCGTCATCCACGCCCCCGTCGCGGTGGCCGCCGAAGAAGGTGAACGCTCGTGAGCCAGCCCGTACTCGAACTGAAGGGCCTCTGCGTCGACTACGGCCTCGGCGAGCAGGCGGTGCACGCCGTCCGCGACGTCGACCTGGTGCTGCACCGCGGCGAGGTGCTGGGCCTGGCCGGGGAATCCGGCAGCGGCAAGTCCACACTCGCCTACGGCCTGACCCGGCTGCTGCCGCCGCCGGGCGTCATCAGCGGCGGCAAGGTGCTCTACCACCCGCGCGAGGGCGGCCCGGCCGTGGACGTCCTGCGGATGACCGACGAGCAACTGCGCCGGTTCCGCTGGGCGGAGGCGTCGATCGTCTTCCAGGGCGCGATGAACTCGCTCAACCCGGTGCACCGGGTGTCCACGCAGCTGACCGACGTGATCGCCGCCCACGATCCCGCCTCGTCCCCGTCCTCCCGGCTGGCGCGGGCGAAGGAACTCCTCGCCCTGGTCGGCATCGCCGCCGACCGCCTGGACGCCTATCCGCACCAGCTCTCGGGCGGCATGCGCCAGCGCGTGATGATCGCCATGGCGCTGGCGCTGGAGCCGCAGGTCGTCATCATGGACGAGCCGACGACGGCACTGGACGTGGTGATGCAGCGCCAGATCCTGCGCAAGCTGGTCGAGTTGCGGGAACGGCTGGGCTTCTCCGTCGTCTTCATCACCCACGACCTCTCGCTGCTGGTCGAGTTCTCCGACCGGATCGCCATCATGTACGGCGGCCGCATCGTCGAGGAGGCCCCGGCGGCGGAGCTCTACCGCGACCCGCTGCACCCGTACTCCGACGGACTGCTGCACGCCTTCCCGCCGCTGCGCGGCCCGCGCCGCGAGCTGGCCGGCATCCCCGGCTCCCCGCCGGACCTGCGTGCCATGCCCACCGGCTGCGCGTTCCACCCGCGCTGCCCGAAGGCGTTCGCGCCGTGCGCGGAGCGGGAGCCGCAGCTGCTGGCCCCGGGGCCGGCCCCGCGGACGGTCGCCTGCTGGCTGCACACGGAGGCCCCGCCGGAGTCGGGCGTGGCGGAGGAGGCGGTGACGACGGGCTGACGCCCGGCGGATCTCCCCGGGCCTGCGCCGCTCCCCACCCTTCGGGCGGGAGGTGCCCCAGGCACGGCCTCCCCCCAGCCTTCGGCGGGGAGGTGCCCCAGGTACGGCCTCCCAGCCTTCGGCCGGGAGGTTCCCGCCACCCTGCGTTGGCGAGACTCCCAAGTAGGTCCAGTACGAGGGCGCTCCGCCGCCTTGGAGCCGGCCGCACCTGGGACCGCCTGGCCGCCCGGAGGTGGGCGAACGACGCGGGCTGATCCGCAATGATCCGCCGCACAGGCCCTCACGCCCGGCGGTGTGCCGTGACGCTACCGGGTGGCGGATCCGACTCGGTGGTGCGGCTGCTGAGCAAGATCCGCTACCCTCCTCCGCAGCCTCCCCGGCGCCGGGCCGGGGCCGGGCGTCCTTCGTATCGAGTGGAGCAGCGCGCCGCCATGGCAGCCCAGGGGAACCCGAGCCCGTCGTCCTCCGTCGCAGCGGACCCGGTGGCGGCCGTGGCAGCGACGCCGACCACCACCTGCCATCGGCACCCGGACCGCGAGAGCCACGTCCGCTGCACGCGGTGCGACCGGTACATCTGCCCCGACTGCATGCGCTCCGCCGCCGTCGGGTTCCAGTGCCCCGACTGCGTCCGCGAGGGCAACAAGGGCATGCGGCAGGCCCGCACGGTCTTCGGCGGCCGGATCACCGCCGGGCCGCCGGTGCTCACCATGCTGCTCGTCGCGCTCAACTTCGCGGTCTACGTGGGAGAGTTGCGCGACCGTGGCCTCGTGGACGAACTCGCCGTCCTCGGCCGGGGCGTCGTCCTCCCCGACGGCTACCAGGTGTTGCCGTCGGACTCCCTCCCGACCGCGCCGCTGCCCGGCCACCTCCACCTCGTCGGCATCGCCGAGGGCGAGTGGTACCGGCTGCTGACGGGCACCTTCGTGCACGCGCTGCCGACGATGGGGGTCTTCGGTCTCTTCCACATCATCGGCAACATGCTCTGGCTCTGGCGGCTGGGCCCGGTGCTGGAGGGCCAGTTGGGCCGGGCCCGCTTCCTCGCCCTCTACCTGGTGTCCGCGTTCGGAGGCTCGGTCGCCGTCTACCTGATCGCGCCGGAGCAGAGTGCCATCGGCGCCTCGGGCGCCATCTTCGGCCTGGTCGGCGGGTACTACGTGATGAGCAGGCGACTGCACCACGACCCGGTGGGCGGTACCGGACTCCTCGTCAGCTTCCTGGTCTGGGTGGCTGTTTCCGCCGCGGTCACCTCCTGGGAGGGCCACCTCGGCGGCCTCCTCGCCGGCGCGGCGACGGGCGCGGCCTTCGCCTTCGCCCCCCGCGGCCGCACCCGCGCCTGGTGGCAAGCCACCGGCCTGGCAGCGGTGACGCTGGCCCTGGTGCTCCTCACCCTCTGGCAGACCACCCACTTGACCGGCACCGCCTGAGCCTCCCGCCCCGCCCGTGCGGGGGTGGGTGCACCCCACCTCTGCGGAGGGGCGGCCCCCGCCGCCCTGCGGGCGCGGGCCACGCTTCGCGGGCCACGCCGCCCCCTGCCGCTTCGCGGGCCGGGCGGCGCAGAGGCTCGCAGTTGTCGGGGTCGGGTTGTGCGGGTCTCACGCGGGCTTGGCGCTGTGCGGGCTGCGTGGCAGGGGCGCCGTCCCCCGTGTGGCGTGCCGCGCTGCGGGAGCCGCAGCCGCAGTGGTGGGCTGAGTTGCCTGTTTGTGTGGGGGCAGTCGTCGGGGGCCGGGGTGCGCGGGCCCCACGCGGGCGTGCCGTTTCGGGGGGCGGGCCGTGCGGGGGCTGTGTGCCGCGCGGGGCGGGGGGCCGGGGACGGCGGGGGCCGTTTCCGGACCTCCGGGGGCGCGCCGGGGCGGGGGTCAATGCCGCTGCAGCGCAGCGGCGTTGAGGCGGGATTCGAGGTGGGCGCGGCAGGAGGGCCACTCCTGGTCGGTGATGGAGAAGATCGCGGAGTCACGGTGGTGGCCGGACTCGCCGGGGGCCCAGGAGCGGGACCAGTTGCGCAGGACGCCCTCGAAGCGGGCGCCGACGCGTTCGATCGCGGCGCGGGAACGGGCGTTGCGGGCATCGGTCTTGAGGTCGACGCGGACCACGCCCCACTCCTCGAAGGCGTGCCGGAACAGCAGGTACTTCGCCTCCGTGTTGACGCCCGTGCCCTGCGCGGAGGCGGCCAGCCAGGTGAACCCCACCTCGATCGCGGAGAGTCGGGCGGGGTCGATCCAGCAGCGCGGGTCCCAGAAGGAGGTGGCGCCGACGGCGCGGCCGTCGACCACCTGGGCGTAGGGCGCGAGCCGCCCGGTCGCGGCGCGGGCGAGCTGCTGGTCGATGTAGTCAGAGACCTCGTCCGCCCGGGGCACCCAGGTGAAGGCGTAGGAGCCGCGGTCCTCCTCCGCCGCCCGGGCCAGATCGGCGGCGTGGTCATGGGAGAGCGGCTCCAGACGGACCCTGGTCCCCTCCAGTACCGGGGCCTCCAGGCGGAACTCCTGCACGTCGTCTCTCCCTCAGCTGGACTCGCGTACCACCAGGGTGGGTTGGAACATCGACGACTGCAACGTACTTTCCGGGGCGGCGATCTGCTGCAGCAGCAGGTTGGCCATCTGCGAGGCCATCTCCTCCACCGGCTGCCGCACCGTGGTCAGCGGCGGGTCGCAGGCCAGGGCGGCGGAGCTGTCGTCGAAGCCGACGACGGCGATGTCCTCGGGGACCCGGCGCCCGGCCCGGTAGAGGACCGGGAGGGCGCCGAGGGCCATCAGGTCGGAGGCGACGAACAGGCCGTCCACGTCCCCGGCACCGGGCGCCGCCGCGAGCAGTTCGCGGGCCGCCGCCGCGCCGCTGGCCTGGGTGAAGTCGCCTTCCACCGCCGCGACTTCGGCCAGCCCGTGGGCGGCCAGCCGCTCCCGGAAGGCGGCCAGGCGCTCGCGTCCCGCGGGGGTGTCCTGGGGGCCGGAGACCGTGGCGAGCCGGGTGCGGCCGCGGGCCACCAGGTGGTCCACGGCCATGGCGACGCCCGCCCGCTGGTCCACCTCGACGTAGCTGATCGGCGTCGGCTGCGCGGGGCGGCCGGAGAGCACCACCGGTACGTCGGCCTCGGCGAGCAACTGCGGCAGCAGATCCGCGGCGTGGGTGGAGATCAGCACCACGCCGTCGACGTGCCCCTGGCGCAGGTAGCCGAGGAGCTGGTGGCGCGACTCGTCGTCGTCCACCAGCAGCAGCACCATCTGCACGCCGCGCGAACGGATGTACTGCATCACGCCGCTGACGATGCGTCCGAAGAAGGGGTCCGAGAAGATGCGCCCGGCGAACGGCGGGTTCTCCCCACCGTGGTGGTCGCCGCGGCCCTCCTCGGAGACGACCAGTGCGATCGAGCCGGTGGTCCGGGTGACCAGTGAACGCGCGGCCCGGTTCGGCACGTAGTGCGTCGCGGCGATGGCCTTCTCGACCACCTTGCGCAGCGCCGGGTCCACCGTGGTACTGCCGTTGACGACCCGTGAGACGGTCGCGCGGGACACCCCGGCGACCTTGGCCACGTCCTCGAGGGTGACGCTGCCGCTGCCCGCTGACCTCCTGCTCATGGCGCCCTTTATACCCTGCCGCCGTCGAACAGCGGCAGCCGCAGCTCCAGGCCCGCGTCGTCGGTGCCGGTGCGGTCCAGCGCCCTGCGCACCGGGTCGGGGAAGGGCCAGCGGTCCAGCAGCGCACCGGTGAGCACCGTGGCGGCGCGCTGCCAGGCGCGGGCGTGGCGGGCCATGGCGTGGTCGCTGCCCGCGATCAGCAGCCGGGCGACGTGGGCGCCCGCGGCGCGGGCGCGGGCGGCGAAGACCAGGGACTCCTCGGGCGGGGTCACCCGGTCCCGGTCGGAGTGGACCAGCAGCAGGCGCGTGCCCGCCAGATGCTCGACAGGCTCCTCCGCCGGGCACCAGGCCGCGAGCGCGACGACGCCCGCGACGGCCGGGTGGCCGCCTGCGCGGAGCGCGGCGCGGGCGCCCATGGAGTGCCCGAGCAGGACCAACTTCCGTTCACTGGGCAGACGTTGCGCCAGCTCCGTCACGGCGTCGCGGGCGTCCACGGCGGCGTCGGCGCGCTCGCCGTTCCAACCCCGGTGCCGGTAGCGGACCTCGGCGACGGTCACCGGGTCGTCCTCGAGGCGGCGCAGCAGCGCCCGCTCGAAGGGCCGCATCCGCAGGAGGGGCGGGTTGACCCGCCCCGGCGCGCGCAGGTTCTCCTCGTCGCCGCCGTGCAGCACCAGCAGGACGTCACTGGGGTGCGGTGTGTGTGCCCGGATCTGCAGCATTCCCGCAGCGTACCCGGGCAGGCCGGGCCCCGGGGTGGCGCCGGGGGCCCGCATGCACGGTTCCGGTCCGCGGCTCGGGTCCGCGGCTGGGGTCTGGGACCCGGTCCGGGGCTCGGGGCCGGGGCCCGGGTCCATAGCGCGGGCTCCGGGCTCACCGGGCCAGGCGGCCCATCACCGACGAGGCGGCGGCGATGGCCAGCACGGCGGCCAGGGCCAGGACGCCGAAGTCCAGGGGCAGCCGCGCGGGGATGCCCAGCAGCAGCCCGCGCAGCGCCTCGACCTCGTAGCTGAGCGGGTTGCCCCTGCTGACCGCCTGCAGCCAGCCGGGCATGACCGCGACCGGGTAGAGCGCGTTGGAGCCGAAGAACAGCGGCATGGTGATCGCCTGCCCGATGCCCATCAGCCGGTCCCGGGCCCGCACGATCCCGGCGATGGTGATGGACAGGCAGGAGAAGAACGCCGAGCCGAGGACGACCACGGCCGCAACGCCCAGCAGCCGCAGCGGGTTCCAGGTCAGCGCCACGCCGAGCAGCGCGGCCAGCAGGACCACCACCGCCGCCTGGACCACGGCCTTGACGCCGGCGGCGAACGCCTTGGCGGTGACCAGCGCGGCCCTGGGGGTCGGCGTGACCAGCAGCTTGGTGAGCACCCCGGAGTCCCGCTCCCAGATGATCTGGATGCCGTAGAAGATCGAGATGAACATCGCGGACTGCGCGATGATGCCCGGCGCCAGGTAGTCCAGGTACGGGATGCCGCCGGTGGGGATGGCGCGGATGCGGCTGAACGTCTCGCCGAAGATGAGCAGCCACAGCGCCGGCTGGATGGCCCGGGTGTAGATCTCGCTGCGGTCGTGACGCAGCTTCTGCAGTTCGACGACGCACAGCGCCACGGTCCGGGAGGGGACCAGCGCCCAGGCGGGGCGGCCTGACGTCGGGTCAGCCGACGCGGCCGGCGGTGTTGCGGGTACGGCGGACATCGCGGTAGGTCCCTCCCTCGGTGTCGGCGGCTCCGGCGAGCGAGCCGCCCGCGTGGTGGCGGAAGACGTCCTCGAGGGTGACGTCCGCGCCGCCGAGTGCGTCCTTGAGTTCGTCGGGGGTGCCCAGGGCGCGGACGCGGCCCCGGTGCATCAGGGCGACGCGGTCGCAGTACTGGTCCGCCTCGTCCATGTAGTGGGTGGTCACCAGCACGGTCATGCCGGTGGCGGCGCGGACCGCGGCGATCCGTTCCCAGACGTTGGTGCGGGCGATCGGGTCGAGGCCGATGGTGGGCTCGTCCAGGATCAGCAGGCGCGGGCGGCTGACCAGGGCCTGGGCCAGTTCCAGGCGGCGCACCATGCCGCCGGAGTAGGTGGCGGCCAGCCGGTCCGCGGCGTCGGTCAGGTCCACGTCCGCCAGCGCCTCGGCGACGCGGCGGGCCCGATCGCGGCGCGGCACGTCGAAGACCCGGGCGAACAGTGCGACGTTCTCGCGGCCCGTCAACGCGCCGTCGGCGGACAGCTGTTGGGGCACGTAGCCGAGCAGGCGGCGGACCGCCATCCGGTCGCCCGCGCAGTCGCGGCCGAAGACGGCGGCCATGCCCGCGGGGACCGGCAACAGCGTGGTGATCGCGCGGATGGCGGTGGTCTTGCCGGCGCCGTTCGGGCCGAGCAGACCGAAGACCTCGCCGGGGCGGACCTCCAGGTCCAGGTGGTCCACGGCGGTCCGGTCGCCGAAGCGGTACACCAGGCCGGTGCAGCGGACCGCGGGTGTCTCGTTCAACTCTCGTCCTCCTGACGCAGGTTGGCGGCGAGGTGGCGCAGTGCGGGCAGGGCGGCGGCGATCGCCTCGCGGTCCTCGGCGCCGAGCGCGGCGAGCTGCTCGCGGACCAGGCGGCGGCGGCGCCGGTCCCAGTCGCGCATCCGGGACAGGGCCTCGGGGCTCGCGTACAGCAGGGCGGCGCGGCCGTCGGTCGGGTCCGGCTCGCGGCGCAGCAGGCCGTCCCGGCTGAGCTGGTTGACCAGCGTGGAGACGGAGTTGCCCGCGAGGAACAGCTCCTCCGCCGCCTCCGAGACCCGCAGCCCGGGCCGGGCGGCGACCAGCCGCAGCAGTTCGACCTGTGCGCCGCGCAGCCGCGGCCGGTCCAACCCGCGGCGCAGCCGGCGCCGCAGCAAGCGCTGGATGCCGACCAGGAGTTCGGCCAGCTCGTCGGGCACGCGGGTCCCTGCCATGCCTCCATTTTGCCTCTCAGTGAGAGGTATCTGTCCAGAGGTCCCGGCGACTTGTTCGTACAACTGACATGCGGCCTTAGCATTCCGGAAGCGAAGCGTTCCCGGCCTCCTGGCGGGATGGTGCCGCCCTCACCCGCACCACAGGAGGTCGTCCCCCATGGCGCCGTCGTCCGTCAACCGCCGCCGGTTCCTGCAGCTGTCCGGCGGCACCGCCGCGGCCACGCTGCTGAGCCAGAGCATCGCCCGCGCTGCGGCGCTGCCCGCCAACCGGCGCACCCGCAGCATCCGCGACGTGGAGCACGTCGTGATCCTCATGCAGGAGAACCGCTCCTTCGACCACTACTTCGGCACGCTGCGCGGCGTCCGCGGCTTCGGCGACCCGCACCCGGTGGCCCAGCCCAACGGCAAGCCGGTCTGGTACCAGTCGGACGGTGCGAAGAGCGGGGCCAAGGACGTGCTTCCGTTCCACCCGGACGCCGCCGACCTGGGCTCCGCGTTCCTGGAGGACCTGCCGCACGACTGGAACAGCGGGCACAAGGCGTTCAACGGCGGCCGCTACGACCAGTGGGTGCCCAACAAGTCGGCCACCACCATGGCCCACCTGACCCGCCAGGACATCCCCTTCCACTTCGCCCTGGCCGACGCGTTCACCGTCTGCGACGCCTACCACTGCTCGCTGATCGGCCCCACCGACCCCAACCGCTACTACCTGTGGACCGGTTGGACCGGCAACGACGGCAAGGGCGGCGGCCCCGTCATCTCCAACGCCGAGGCCGGCTACGACTGGACGACGTACCCGGAGCGGCTGGAGCAGGCCGGAATCAGCTGGAAGATCTACCAGGACATCGGCACCGGCCTGGACGCCAACGGCTCCTGGGGCTGGACGGACGACGCCTACATCGGCAACTACGGCGACAACTCGCTGCTCTACTTCCACCAGTACCAGAACGCCAAGCCCGGCGACCCGCTCCACGACAAGGCCCGTACCGGCACGAACGCGGCGGCGGGGGAGGGGTACTTCGACCGGCTGCGGGCCGACGTCAAGGCCGGGACGCTGCCGCAGGTGTCCTGGATCGTCGCCCCCGAGGCCTTCACCGAGCACCCCAACTGGCCGGTCAACTACGGCGCCTGGTACATCGCCCAGGTCCTCGACGCGCTGACGAGCGACCCCGAGGTGTGGGCGCGGACCGCCCTCTTCATCACCTACGACGAGAACGACGGCTTCTTCGACCACGTGGTGCCGCCGTTCCCGCCGCTGAACGACGCGCAGGGCGGGTCCACGGTGGACACGGCGAACGAGCTGTACGGGGCGACCGCGTCGAGTACGCCGGCCCCCTACGGCCTCGGCCAGCGGGTGCCGATGCTGGTCGTCTCGCCGTGGAGCAAGGGCGGCTACGTCTGCTCCGAGGTCTTCGACCACACGTCGGTGATCCGCTTCCTGGAGACCCGGTTCGGCGTCCACGAGCCCAACATCTCCGCCTGGCGGCGCTCGGTCTGCGGCGACCTCACCTCCGCGTTCGACTTCACGCACGCGGACGGCTCGGTCCCGCCGCTGCCCGACACCAGCGGCTACCGGCCCAAGGACCGCGACCGGCACCCCGACTACGTCCCCACCCCGCCCGCCGACCCGCGCTTGCCCCGGCAGGAGCCGGGCACCCGTCCGGCCCGTCCGCTGCCCTACGACCTGGCGGCCGACCTGCGGGTGGACCGGGTGGGCGGACGGATCGGCGTGGCCTTCGCCAACCACGGCCGTGGCACCGGCGCCCACTTCCTCGCCACGTCGGGCGCGCTCACGGGCGGCCCGTGGAGCTGGACGGTGGGCGCGGGCGACACGCTGGACGCGGCGCTGACCATCCCCGGCAGCGCCTACGACGTCACCGTGCACGGCCCGAACGGCTTCCTGCGGCACACGGCGGGAGTGCTCGGCCGGACCGAGGTCGAGGTGACGGCCCGTCACCAGGCCGACGGGCGCGTGCTGGTGACGCTGCGCAACGCCGGGGCCACGACGGTGGAGCTGCGCGTCGCGGACGCCTACCGCCCCCACGCCGTCGCGGAGCACCACCGCCTGCGCCCCGGCGCCCGCCTCCGCCTCCGCCGCGGCGGCCCCGGCTGGTACGACCTCACCCTGACCGCGGACGCTGACCCGGCGTGGCGCTACCGCCTCGCGGGCCACGTGGAGACCGGCCACCCCAGTGTGAGTGATCCGCGCCTGGGCTGATCGCCGGACGCCTGCGGGCGGGCCGGGCCTCCGGCCCGCCTCCGGCCCGCCTCCGGCCACCCTGCCGAAGGGGCGAGCTGGCGACCCATCCGGGTCCGGGCTGCGCCACCCCGCCTTCTCCGGCTGCGCAGCGACAGGGCGGCCCGGGACGTGGTGCCCGGGCCTCCGGCCCGCCCCCGGCCTCCATGCCGAAGGAGCGAGCCGGCGACCCATGCGGGTCCCGGCTGCGCCACCCCGCCTCCTCCGGCTGCGCGGTGACCGGCCCGGCCGGGATGTGATGCCGGGACCCCGGCCCTGCCGGACGGGAGCGGTGTCAGGCCCGGGGACGGGGGGTAACCGCAGGCGAAGGAGCTGTGTCGGGGAGACCGGAGACCACCCATGACCGAGGACGAGATCACGCTGAAGGCCATCGCCGCACTCACGGCCGTGCGCGGGGGCGTCGAGGCCGAGTACGTCTCGGAGCTGCTGGAAGAGGTGATCCCGGACCACTTCGTCATCCCGGCGGAGGCCGAGCCGCAGGAGGTCGGCCTGGCGGTCCTCAACCAGCTCTCGGGGCCGCTCAGCGCCCTGGTCACGGGCTTCGTCCTGGCTTTCCAGGCGCTCGCGCAGGCCTACGACCGCACCGACCCCGACGCGGACGCCGACGGCGTCCTGCAGGCGTTGGCGCTGGCCATCGCGCGCGAGACCACCTGACCGGACGTGACGCCCCGTCAGGGGCGCGCGGGAGGCGCTCCGTCCGGGAGCGGCACCGTGGGCGTCCGTGCGCCCGCAGCAGGGCGAGCGGCCGTGGCCGGGGCGTCAGCAGAGGTCGGCGTCCTTCGCGGGCGGCGTCGTGGCGGGCGGGTCGAGGAACCAGTCGCAGGCGGCTCCCGCCACCTGTTCCAGGGCGCCCGGCTCCTCGAAGAGGTGGCCCGCGCCGGGGACGACAACCACGCGGCGCGGGGCGGTGAGCGCCTCCGCCGCCGCCCGGTTGAGCCGCAGGACCTCCAGGTCGTGACCCCCGACCAGCAGCAGCACCGGGGCCCGGACGCGGCCCAGCGCCTCCAGGCCGGCCAGGTCGGGGCGGCCGCCACGGGAGACCACGGCCCGCACGCGGGCGGGGCCTTCGGCCGCCGCGCGCACCGCCGCCGCCGCGCCGGTGCTCGCGCCGAACAGGCCGACCGGAAGCCCGGCCGTGGCCGGGCGGTTGCCGAGCCAGTCGACCGCCGCGGCCAGCCGGGACGCGAGCAGGCCGATGTCGAAGCGGAAGTCCCCGGTCATCGCGTCGAGCCGCTCCTCGCGCTCGGTGAGCAGGTCCAGCAGCAGCGTCCCCAGCCCGGCCTCCTGCAGCGCGGACGCCACGGCCCGGTTGCGCGGGCTGAACCGCGAACTGCCGCTCCCGTGGGCGAAGACGACGACGCAGGACAGGCCGGCGGGCAGCACCAGGTCGCCCCGGACCTCCTGCTCCGGGACGCCGATGGCGACCTCGTGGACGACGGTGGCGGACACGGCGGCCACCTCCCTCAGCCGGTCCTGCCGCGCCTGCCCCCGGCTCCGCTTTCCGAAACGCCGTGCGCGCGGCGGCGGACCCGCCCGAGCCGGCAGCGGCGGTGTCCCCGGCCGGGACGGGGGTAGCCGCTGCGGAGAGGGCCGGAACCAGGTCCGGAGAGGACCGGGCGAACCAGGAGGTGACCGGACGATGCCTGCCACCGGCACGCTGGCCGAGTACCACCGGCGGCGCGACTTCGAGCGGACGCGCGAGCCCCGCGGCGCGACCCCCGCCGCCAGCGGCGGCGCGACCCCCGTCTTCGTGGTGCAGATCCACGACGCCAGCACCATGCACTTCGACTTCCGGCTGGAGGCCGACGGCGTGCTCAAGTCCTGGGCCGTGCCGAAGGGGCCGTCGACCGACCCGCACGACAAGCGGTTCGCCACGCCGACCGAGGACCACCCGCTGGAGTACCGGTCGTTCGAGGGCCGCATCCCCGAAGGGGAGTACGGGGCGGGCAGCGTGATCGTCTGGGACGAGGGCACCTACCGCAACCTCACCACCGACCGCGACGGACGCGAGGTCCCCTTCGGCCGGGCCCTGGAGCAGGGCCACGTCTCCTTCTGGCTCAACGGGCACAAGCTGCACGGCGGTTGGGCGCTCACGCGGATCCGGCAGGAAGGTCGGCGCGAGGCCTGGCTGCTGGTCAAGGAGGCCGACCGGCACGCCCGCGGGGGCGGCACGCCCTCGCCGCAGCGGGCCCGCTCCGCGCTCAGCGGCCGGACGCTGCGTCAGATGGCCGGCGGCGCGGCCGAGGAGGGCGGCCGATGACGGCCGCCCAGCCGTTCCGGGCGGGCGGACGGACCGTGGAGGTCGGCCGCCCGGACAAGCCGCTGTTCCCGGCCGACCACGTCACCAAGGCCGACCTCGCCGCGTACTACCTGGCGGCGAGCCGCCGGATGCTGCCGGGGCTGCGCGGCCGCCCGCTGATGCTGGAACGGCATCCGGACGGCATCGACGGACACGCCTTCATGCAGAAGGACGTGCCCGACTACTTCCCGGACTGGATCCCCAGGGCCCAACTGCCCAAGCAGGACGGCACGGTGAGCTACCCGCTGTGCGAGAGCGCGGCCGCCCTGGTCTACCTCGCCGACCAGGCCTGCACCACCGTGCACCGGTTCCTGTCCCGGGCCGACCGGCCCGACTGCCCCGACCTGATGGTCTTCGACCTCGACCCGTCAGGCTCCGACTTCCGCTGGGTCCAGGAGGCCGCGCTGCAGCTGCGCGCCCTGTTGGAGGACGAGTTGGGCCTGGTGACCCAGGTGATGTCCACCGGTTCGCGCGGCCTGCACGTCATCGTGCCGCTCAACGGCCGGGCGGGCTTCGACGAGGTCCGCTCCTTCGCCCGACGCGTGGCGGACGTGCTGGCCGACCGCCACCCGGACCGACTCACCACCGCCGCACGCAAGAAGGACCGCGGCGGCCGGATCTACCTGGACACGCAGCGCAACGGCTACGCCCAGACCGCCGTCGCTCCCTACAGCGTCCGGGCGCTTCCGGGCGCGCCCGTCGCCGCCCCGCTGACCTGGGAGGAGGCGGCGGACCCGGAGCTGGCTCCGCAGCGGTGGACCCTGGCCTGCGCGGACGAGCTGCTCGCCCGCAATCCCTGGCAGCGGCCGCCGCGCGGCCGCTCCCTGGACCCGGCCGCCCACAGGCTGGAGAAGCTGGAGGCGGCCTGACGCCGCGTCACGGCGCGGAGTTCTTCACCTGCGGGAAGAGGGCGTAGGCGGCCCGTGGGGTGGCGTAGCAGTTGTATCCGGAGGGGCCGGTTCCGCAGTACATCTGATGGTGCGGTGTCCCCGGCTCGGGGGTGGCCATGGCACGCTGCCCGGCCGCGCTGTTCCGCATCCCGAGGCCGACGGGGATGTTCTCGACGTCGCCGACCTGCGCGCAGTCCTTGGCTCCCGCCGCGGTCTGGTGTGACGCGCCTGCCAGGGCTCCGGTTGCCGCGCCGGCGGTCGTGCGGCTGCTGTGCGGCGCCGGGCTGCCGGTGCCGGCGGCGCGGGAGGCGCCCCTGCCGACGGACGCGGACGCGGACGCGGACCCTGTTCCGGCGGGGGCGGCGGCCGCGGACACGGCCTGGTCCTGGGCGATGGCGTGGAAGAGGGCGGTGGCCCCTGCCGCCGGCACGAGGTTCTTGCCCACGTACCCGGTCTGCATGGTGACGAAGGTGATCCGGTCCGTCGGGACCTTGTGGATGTCCCAGGCGAGGCTGGCCAGCTTCGACAGGTCCTTGATCTTGTCATCCACCCGGAGCGAGGTGACGACGCCGCTGGTCAGCGAGAGGATCTTGGTGGGGTCGGACACCGCCCCCGAGGACTCCAGCTGCTTGATCGCCGAGGCGAGGAACTGATGCTGGGTGCCGGTCCGCTGGAGGTCCGAGCCGTCGTTGAAGGCGTCGCGGGTGCGCATGAACTGCAGAGCGGGCTGGCCGGCGAGCATGTGGTGCCCGGCGGTGAGCTTGAGGCCGGAATTGCGGTCGTAGACGTCCGAGCTGACGCAGACCGGGACGCCGCCGATGGCGTTGGAGACGGCCACCACGCCGCCGAAGTCCACCTCGATGAAGTGGTCGATGGGTATTCGGGTGGCCTTCTCCACCGCGTCCACCTGGCAGCCCGGGCTCGTCTGGAGCGCAGAGTTGATCTTGTTGGTGCCGCCCCCGGCGCAGGCGGGCAGCGGTACGTCCAGGTCGCGCGGGATGCTCATGACGGTGGCGTTGCTGCGGTCCGCGGAGACGTGCAGCACCATCTCCACGTCCGCGCGCTGGCCGCCGGCCCCGCCGCAGGTGCTGCCGCCGAGCTTGCAGTCCTGCTGGGACAGCCGGCTGTCCGAGCCGATCACCAGCACGTTGATGGGGGAGCGGCCGAACCGGTCCACGATCTCCTGGGGCGCGCCGGTGGCACTGTCACCGGAGGCGTGCAGCGAGGAGCCGGACAGCTTGCTGTTCAGTGACTGGTACTCGTAGTAGCCCGCGCCGAAGCAGAGCAGCACGATGCCGGCGACGGACCAGACCACGACGCGGCGGGTCCGACGGCGCTGCCGACGGCGTGCGGCCTTCCGTGCGGCCGCGCGTCCGGGCGTGGTTGCGCCCCGTTCGTCCGACATGCGTTGTTCCTCCTCCATGCGTCTGCCAACTGGTGCTGCGCACTACAGACTTGACGCACCGGCGGACGGTTCCCGTTTCAGCGTGCGGATGTTGCGTCGAGCAGGTCGCCGATTCCACGCGGGGAGAGGAGATGGCGGGTCGCCAGCCGGGCGGAGCCGAGGACTCCCGCGCGCTCGCCGAGGACGGAGGTCTCGATCCGCAGGCTGCGGGTGGCCAGGGGCAGGGCCCGGCGGTAGACCTCGCCGCGGATGTCGGCGAGCAGGTCCTCGTGCAGCTGGGCCAGGACGCCGCCGACCACGATGGTGTCCGGGTTGTGGAAGGAGACCAGCGAGGCCAGCACCTCGCCGATCCGCCGCCCGGCCAGCCGGACCTGGCGGCGGGCGACGGGATGACCCTCGGACACCAGCCGGACGACGTCGCGCGCGCCGCGCGCCTCCAGACCCTCGGCGCGGAGCGCGGCGGCGAGCGCCGAGCCCGAGGCGACGGCCTCCACGCAGCCGGCGTTGCCGCAGTGGCAGAGCACGCCGTCGTGGCCGGGCAGCCGGATGTGGCCGATGTCGCCCGCGGCGCCGGAGGCGCCCCGGTGCAGCACGCCTCCGGAGACGATGCCGCAGCCGATGCCGGTGCCCAGCTTCACGTAGAGCAGATGGTCGGAGGCGCGCCGGTGGACGTACTCGCCGAACGCCATCATGTTCACCTCGTTGTCGACCAACACCGGTGCCGTGTAAGCGCCTTGGAAGAAGGCCGGCACCCGGTAGCCGTCCCAGCCCTGCATGATCGGCGGGCGCACCACGGTGCCGCTCTCCGCCTCGACCGGGCCGGGCAGCCCGATGCCGATCGCCCGGACGCTGCCCAGCGGCCGTCCGGCCTGGTGGCACAGCGACTCGATCTGCGTGGCGACCTCGCCCAGCACGCGCTCAGGCCCCTCGTTGACGTCGATCGGGGCTTCGGTCTCGGCCAGCACCCGGCCGCCGAGCGTGGTCAGCGCGGTCCGCCGGTGGGTGGCGCCCAGGTCCACGCCGATGACGAGCACCCGGTCCGGGGCGAGGTCGAGCGTGTAGGGCGGCCGGCCGCGCTCGGTGGTCTGCGGCGCCGACTCGACCAGGACGCCGCGCTCGATCAGCAGGTCCACCCGCTGGGCCACGGCGGAACGGGACAGCCCCGTCGTCGCGCTCAGGGAGCCGCGGGTGTCCGCCACGCCGTCCGCGACCAGGCAGGCGAGTTCGCTGAGTGCGACCAGCCTGCGTTCCTCCGCCGAGTTGCCCGCCTTCGCGACCACGCGCCCCTCCTCCTGTCGCGGACGACGCTGATACGTCATCTGCCTCACCGACACCAGCGCTCTTTATAACGGAAGTTGGTCGAATGATGCCTCTTGTCAGGCATAAATGGGCCCACTTACCGTCGTCTGCGGCCGAAGTCGGCCGGACTCAAGGAGGACGCATGCAACCGCTGCGCATCGCGATCGCGGGCACCGGCATGATCGGCGCCGTGCACGCGGACGCCGCCCGCCGCGCCGGGGCGCGGGTGGTGGGCGTCGCCGCGTCCACCCCGGAGCGCGCCAAGGCGGCGGCGGTCCGGCTCGGAGCGGAGCGATCCTTCGACCACGCCGACGAGTTGGCCGCCGCGCCCGACGTCGATGTCGTCCACGTGTGCACGCCCAACGCCCTGCACGGGCCGCTGGTGCGCCGGGCGCTCGCCGCCGGCAAGC
The DNA here is from genome assembly GCF_042658505.1 of Streptacidiphilus monticola. Taxonomy (NCBI): domain Bacteria; kingdom Bacillati; phylum Actinomycetota; class Actinomycetes; order Kitasatosporales; family Streptomycetaceae; genus Streptacidiphilus; species Streptacidiphilus monticola. The sequence goes on from NZ_JBHSQJ010000023.1 coordinate 78,556, forward strand.
ACGTGGTCTGCGAGAAGCCGCTGTCCACCGAGCTGTCCGACGCACTCGAACTCGCGGACCTGGCAAGGGAGTCGGGTCTCGTCAACGCGGTCCCGTTCGTCTACCGCTACCACGCCATGGCGGCCGAGGCCCGGCACCGGGTGCGCGGCGGCGCGATCGGCGACGTCCGGCTGCTGCACGGCCACTACCTGCAGGACTGGCTCTCCGGCCGGGCCGACGACAACTGGCGCGTGGACGCGGCGGTCGGCGGCGCCTCCCGGGCCTTCGCCGACATCGGCTCGCACTGGTGCGACCTGGTCGAATGGGTCTCCGGGCACCGGATCGCCGCACTCACGGCGGTGGTGCAGACGGCTGTGCCCGAGCGTCCCGCCAGCGGCTCGGTGAGCACGGAGGACGTGGTGCACGTGCTGCTGCGCACCGACCGCGGCGCCACCGGAAGCCTGGTGGTCTCACAGGTGTCACCGGGTCGCAAGAACCGGCTCTGGTTCGAGATCGACGGCGCCGAGCACAGCGTCGTCTTCGACCAGGAGAACCCGGAGAGCCTGCTGCTCGGCGGCCGCACCCGCACCGAGACCGTCGTGCGCGACCCCGGCACGCTCTCCGCGGAGGCCGCCCGGCTGAGCCCGGTGCCGGCCGGTCACCCCCTCGGCTACCGGGACTGCTTCGCCGCGTTCGTCGCCGACGTCTACGAGGCGGTGCGCCGGCACCCGACGGACGGCGCGCCGGACCGCCCGCTCCACCCGACCTTCGCGGACGCCGCCCGCACCGCCCGGATCACCGACGCCGTGCTGCGCTCCGCCCACTCCCGCTCCTGGATCGAGGTGCGCTGATGAAACTCGGCTTCCTGACCGCCTGCCTGCCCGAGCTGTCCCTGCCGGACATCGCCGCCTGGGCCGCGACCGCCGGCTACGAGGCGCTGGAGGTCGCGGTCTGGCCCTCGACGGGCGGCCGCGACTTCGAGGCCAGCCACCTCGACGTCGCCCGGCTCGGCGCCGCCGACGCCGAGGAGGTGACCCGACTCTTCGACAAGCACGGCCTGTCGCTGTCCTCCCTGGCCTACTACGAGAACAACCTGCACCCCGACGAGGACCGCCGGGCCGAGATCGCCGCGCACCTGCGCCACGCGATCGACGCCGCCGCGCTGCTCGGCGTCGAGACGGTGGGCACCTTCATCGGGCGGCACCCCGGCCTCTCCGTCAGGGAGAACGTGGCCCTCGCCGAGCGGGTGCTGCCGCCGTTGGTGGAGTACGCCGGGGAACGCGACGTAAAGATCATCATCGAGAACTGCGTGATGGAGGGCTGGCACCCGGACGGGTACCCCGGCAACATCGCCTACTCGCCCGAGCTGTGGGAGTGGATGTTCTCCCTCGGCCTCTACCTCAACTACGACCCGTCGCACCTGCTCTGGCTCGGGATCGACCCGGTGACCGCCCTCCGCCCGTACGTCGACCGCGTCCTGCACGCCCAGGCCAAGGACGCGCAGCTCGACCCGGCCGCCCGCAACCGCTTCGGGTTCTTCGGAAAGACCGTCAGCCGCGAACACCCCTGGGACGAGGGCTGGTGGCGCTACCGCGTGCCCGGCCGCGGCCAGGTCGACTGGACCGGCGTGGTCGACGCCCTGTACGAGGGCGGGTTCGCCGGCGTGCTCTCGGTCGAGCACGAGGACCCGGTCTGGTCCGGGTCCGAGGCCCGGGTCAAGCAGGGCCTCGAGATCGCCCACCGCACGCTGCGGCCACTGATCACCGGCTGAGCCGGGCACGTGGATCGACGGGCAGCAGAACCCGCAAGCACCCGATCGACGAGCAGCCGAACCCACGAGCACCCGATCGACGAGCAGCCGAACCCACGACCACCACGAGGGGAGAGACGATGTCCCGTCCACTGAGCGTCCAGCTCTACACCGTGCGCGACCTGATCGCCGAGGACCGCGACGGGGTGCTGCGGCGCCTCGCCGACCTGGGCTTCGGCGCGGTCGAGCCGTTCCAGCCGACCGAGGACCCGCAGGGCTTCCGCAAGGTCGCCGACGACCTCGGCCTGCGCGTCTCCGGCGCGCACGCCATGGGCCTGCTGGACCCGGACCCCGGGCCGGTGTTCGAGGCCATCGCCACGCTCGGCACCGACCTCGCGATCGTGCCCGCGGGCATCCCCGCCGAGGACTTCACCAGCCACGACGGCCTGGCCCGCACCGCCGACCGGCTCAACGCGCTGGCCGAGCGGGCGGCCGCGCACGGCCTGCGGCTCGGCTACCACAACCACTGGTGGGAGTTCGAGCCCGTGCTGGAGGGCCGGCACGCCCTCGAGGTGCTGGCCGACCTGCTCGCGCCCGAGGTGTTCCTGGAGGTGGACACCTACTGGGCGGCGGTCGGCGGTGCGGACGTGCCGGCGGTGCTGCGCGGTCTGGGCGACCGGGTGCGGTCCCTCCACGTCAAGGACGGTCCCGCGGTCAAGGGCGAGCCCAACGTCGCGGTCGGCTCTGGTGTGATGCCGGTGCCCGAGGTGCTGGCAGCGGCCCAACAGGCCTGGCGGGTGGTCGAGTTCGACTCCTGTGCGACCGATTTGATGGCCGCGCTCGGCGCCAGCGTGGCCTACCTCGACGCGCTCGCCGAGGGGGAGGCCGCATGAGCCGCACCGGCCCGGTCGGGCTCGCGGTCGTCGGCGCGGGCAACATCAGCGGCCAGTACCTGCGCAATCTGACGGCCTTTCCGGACGTCGAGGTGCTCGCGGTGGCCGACCTCGACGACCGCCGGGCGGCGCAGGCCGCGGCGGAGTACGGCATCGGGACCGCGTGCTCGCCCGCGGCGGCGCTGGAGATCCCCGAGGTCGAGATCGTCGTCAACCTGACGGTCCCCGCCGCCCATGCGCAGGTCGCGCTGGCCGCGCTGCGCGCGGGCAAGCACGTGTACGGCGAGAAGCCGCTGGCGCTCGACCCGGAGAGCGGGCGTGCGGTGCTCGCCGAGGCGGCGGCGCGGGGGCTGCGCGTCGGCAACGCGCCGGACACCTTCCTCGGCGCCGGCATCCAGTCGGCGCGGCGCGCGGTCGAGGCCGGACTGATCGGCGAACCCGTGGCGGCGACGGTCGCGTTGGAGAGCATGGGCCCCGAGGGCTGGCACCCGGACCCGGCGTTCTTCTACCTTCCCGGCGCGGGCCCGCTGTTCGACATGGGCCCCTACTACCTCACCGCGCTCGTCTCCCTGCTCGGGCCGGTGTCCTCCGTGGCCGCCACCGCGCGCATGGCGCGGCAGCGCCGCGTGGTCGGCTCCGGCCCGCTGGCCGGCACCGAGTTCCCGGTCGAGGTGCCCACGCACGTGACCGCGCTGCTGGAGTTCGCCGCGGGCTGCGGTGCGAGCACGGCGTTCAGCTTCGACTCCCCGGCGGGGAAGCAGCTTCTCGAACTGGGCGGCACCGAGGCGACCCTGGCCCTGCCCGACCCCAACACCTTCGGCGGCCCGCTGCGGATCCGCGGGCCGAAGGACCGCGAATGGCGCGAACTGCCCCTGTCCGGCACCGAGGCGGGCCGCGGCATCGGCGTCGTCGACCTGGCCCGCTCGCTGCGGGCCGGCCAACCCCACCGCGCCTCGGGCGAGTTGGGCCTCCACGTGCTCGACATCATGGCCACGATCGTGGCCTCCGCCGCGGAGGGCAGCTTCCAGAAGGTGACGAGCGTCGTCCCCGCGACGGATGCCCTTCCGGCGAGCTGGGACCCCTCGGAGGCCACCCTCTGACACGACGTGGCGCCCCTCCCGGCTGACGGGATCGGTGCCCCGGTGCCCCGGTGCCCCGGACCCCGGGCCCCCGGGCCGGGGGCGGCGCGGCCTTGCGGGGCACCGCCGGCGTGGGCCCGCGTGCACGCCGCCCGGGCGGCGTCGGCGCTCCCGACCGTGTGGGGGACGCCTGCGGCCGGCGTTCCGGCGGGACTCACTGCCAGGCGGTTCCAGGGCGCGGCACCGCCGGCCACCGTCGACGCGGCGTCAGCCGAGGTCGTCGAAGACCGCGGTCACGGGGGCGTGGTCGGACCAGCGTTCGGGGTGGGAGGGAGCCCTTTCGACGTGGGCCGCAAGGGACTTGGCCGCGAGGCCGGGGGTGGTCATGATGTAGTCGATCCGCCAGCCGGCGTCGTTGTCGAAGGCGCGGCCACGGTAGGACCACCACGAGTAGGGGCCCGGGCCCTCCGGGTGGAGGCGGCGGACGACGTCGACGTAGCCGGCCTCGTCGAGGACGCGGCCGAGCCAGGCGCGTTCCTCGGGGAGGAAGCCGGCGTTCTTCTGGTTGGTGCGCCAGTTCTTGAGGTCGACCTCCCGGTGCGCGATGTTCCAGTCGCCGCAGACCACCACCTCGCGGCCGGCCTCCTCGGCGCGCTTGCGCAGCGACTTGAGGTACTCCAGGAACTCGGCCATGAACCGCTCCTTCTCCTCCTGCCGCGGGGTGTCCACCTCCCCGGAGGGCAGGTAGAGGCTCGCCACGGTCAGCCCGGGCAGGTCGACCTCCGCGTAGCGGCCCGTCGTGTCGAACTCCGCCGAGCCGAAGCCGACCCGGCGGGCCAGCGGCTCCTGCCGGGTGAGCACCGCCACACCCGCCCTGCCCTTGGCCGCCGTCGAGGGGGCCCACAGCGTGTGCCAGCCCTCGGGCTCGCGCACGTGCTCGGCGAGTTGCAGCGGCTCGGCGCGCACCTCCTGGAGACAGATGACGTCGGCGGAGGTGGCGGTCAGCCACTCGACGTAGCCCTTGCCGGAGGCGGCGCGCAGGCCGTTGACGTTCGCGGTGGTGATGGTGAAGCTCATGGCGGACATTGTGCCCTTCCGGTCGGACAGCCCCGTCGGCCATGCTGGTTCCTTCCGGGCGACGAGCCCGCGGAACAGCGGGCGGATCACCCGCCGGAACAGGGGACGGATCAGGGGAGGAACGGAACCGTGCTGAGCAGGACCCGGTTGTTCGGAGGCAGGACCAGGGTGACCTTCAAGCTGCCCGCGCACGCGCCGGAGGGCACGGTCAGCGTCGTCGGCGACTTCAACGGATGGCAGCCCGGCGCGGCCGAACTGGTGCGGCGGCGCAACGGCACCCGGACCGTCAGCATCACCTTCCCGCCCGGGGAGCACCGCTTCCGCTACCTGGCCACCGGCGGCGTCTGGTTCGACGACGAGTCGGCCGACCGGATCGACCCGCAGGGCAGCCTGATCCTCGTCTGACCGTCCGTCAGGAAGGCGCTCGGCGGCCCACGGACCCTTGACGCGTTGTCAGGGTGGAGCCGGGCCGCCCTGTTCTGCTTGAATGGAGCCATGGACACGTTGACGGACGGCACTCGCCGGGGCGGCGGGGCGGCGCAGGCCGACCTCGAGCCGTTCTGGCCGTCCCGGCAGCAGTGCCACTTCGACCAGACCTGTTGCCGCTCGACGAGCGCGCAGGTCTGCTCCGCCTGACCCGCGGCCCTTTTCCGGGCCGGGTCGGCCCGGACACCCGCAGGCCCTCGCCGCGCGCAGAAGAAGACCTCCAACCTCCCTTCGCGCGAATCGAGTTGTGCCATGTCCACTGCCACTGTCTCCGTTCTGCCCACCGCCCGCCGTACCGCCCCCGCGACCGCCGCGGCGGCTCCGGGCGGGGTGTACCGCCTGCCCGAGCAGGTCGTCGCCCAGCTCCAGGGGTCCGCCCCGGAGCAGGCCCTGGTCGGCTACCTGGTGCTCGTCCCGGCCGGGACGACGCCGCAGCTGGTGCCCGCGCCCCCGCTCCCCGCGGAGGCGTCGTCCGCCGCCCCCGTCGCCGCGCCCACCCCGCCCGCGACGTCGGCGCCGCACCGGGCCATCGAGCTGGACCCGGACCGGCGCACCGCCCGGGTGAACGGCCGTCAGCTCGACCTGACCTACCTGGAGTTCGAGCTGCTGGCCCATCTGGTCGAGCACCCGCACCGGGTGCACACCCGGGACCACCTGGTCGGCGCCGTCTGGGGCTACGGCCACGTCGGCGACGGCCGTACCGTCGACGTCCACGTGGCGCGGCTGCGCCGCAAGCTCGGGGCGGACTTCCGCGGCAGCATCGTGACGGTCCGCCGGGTCGGCTACAAGTTCGTCCCGCCGGTGGCCCGCTGAGGCATCGCCGGACGCGGGGTCCGTGCCGTCCGGGGGGCGGAACGGACCCCGTCCGGCATCCGGGAACAGGCCGTCCGTTTCGACCGTTGTGGCTGTGGCGACACAAGCGGAGCGAAAGGCGGCGGGCATGGGCAGAGCGGGGAAGATCGCGGCCGGGGTGGCCGGGGCGGCGGCGCTGGGCTGGGCCGCGCGCGAGGTGCCGGCGGCCATGGGGGGCGATCCGCGCAAGGGCAGCCGGGGCGCCCGTGTCGAGGCCTCGCCGCAGTACCGGGAGGGCAAGTTCCGCAATCCCCCGCAGCCGCCCCGGCCCGAGCCCGAGGAGGGCCGCGGCAGCGTGCTGCGCGAGCTGGTCAGCGGGCGCGAGCACCGCAAGCCCCGGCTGCCGATCCCGCTGGTGCGCGAGCTGGCCGAGACGGCGTCCGAGGAGCTGGCGGTCACCTGGCTGGGCCACTCCACCGCACTGCTGGAGATCGAGGGCCAGCGGGTGCTGATCGACCCGGTCTGGGCGGAGCGGTGTTCCCCCTCACAGGCCGCCGGGCCCCGGCGGCTGCACTCGGTCCCGGTCGAACTCGCCGAACTGCCCCCGGTGGACGCGGTGTTGATCTCCCACGACCACTACGACCACCTGGACATGCACACCACCCGGGAACTGGCGCGGCTGCAGCCGTCGCTGCTCTTCGTCGTCCCGCTCGGCGTCGGCGCGCACCTGGAGCGCTGGGGCGTCCCGGAGACCCGGATCGTGGAGCTGGACTGGGACGAGAAGGCAGAGGTCGGCTCGCTGACGCTGACCGCCACCTCGGCGCACCACTTCTCCGGCCGCGGGTTCCGGCGGGACGGGACGCTCTGGGCGTCCTGGGTGATCGCGGGCCCGACCCAGCGCGTCTTCTACAGCGGCGACACCGGGTACTTCGACGGCTTCGCGCGCACCGGCGAGCAGTACGGCCCCTTCGACCTGACGCTGGTGCAGATCGGCGCCTACAGCGAGCACTGGGCGGACATCCACATGACGCCCGAGGAGGGGGTGCGCACCCACCTCGACGTCCGCGGCGGGCTGCTGGTCCCGGTGCACTGGGCCACGTTCGTGCTGGCCACGCACGACTGGTCGGAGCCGGTGGAGCGGCTGTGCGAGGAGGCGGACGCGCAGGCCGTGCCGGTGGCGGTGCCGCGCCCCGGCGAGCGGGTGGTCGTGGCCACTCCGCCCAAGCTGGACCACTGGTGGCGGCGCATCATCTGAGCCCCCGTCAGCAGGCGGGCACGCCGGGGCGGTGAGGTCAGTCGATCGGGGTGCGCGCGGCCGGCAGCGGCAGGGAGGCCCAGATCACCTTGCCGCCGCCGGGAGTCCGCTCGACGTCGCAGCTGCCGCCCGCCTCCAGGGTGATCGTCTTCACGAGCATCAGCCCCCGCCCCCCGGTGCGGCCGAAGTCGGCGGCGAGGGCCTTGGGGCGGTAGGGGTGGTCGTCCTCCACGGACAGCCGCACCCAGTTCGCCCCGATCACCACCTCGACCACCACCTGCGGCGAGAGCAGCGCGGCGTGCCGGACGGCGTTGGTGACCAGCTCGGAGACGATGAGCAGCAGGCTGTCGACGAGGTCGGCGTAGGCGGGGCCGCTGAAGCCCTGGGCGAGCAGCAGGTCGCGCACGGCGTGCCGGGCCTGGGGGACCGACGCCTCCAGCGCGGGCGCGGCGAAGCGCCACACCCCTTCGACCACGCCGGGTGGGGAGCCCCCTCCGGGTTCGGGGTCACCGCCGGGCTCCGGGCCGCCTCCGGGCTCCGGCCCACCCGGTGCCGGGCCGCCCGGTGCCGGGCTGCCCGGCTCGGACACTGGGACCTCTCTGCGGACGTGCATAGGTGATCAGCCGCCATCTCAGGACCGCCCGGGTCATCCGCGCCCGGTGCTCTCCGCCCATGACAGCGTTGGTTCGCCTTCGACACGGCCCGAGCGCGGAAAGTGACCGAATGGCGTCCGCGGATGTCCGTCCGATGATTGGCTCCGACCGTTTTCGACCGTGAGAGGGGTGGTCGGGAGCACTCTGTTTTCCGTGTATTGTTTACCTCGTCACCGCGGGTCACCGCGGACACCACCGGCGCGGGTGGCGGAATGGCAGACGCGCTAGCTTGAGGTGCTAGTGCCCTACGGGGCGTGGGGGTTCAAGTCCCCCCTCGCGCACAGAGAATGACGAAGGCCCCCGGTCCGTACCGGGGGCCTTCACCGTGTCCGGGCGACGCCCCGTCAGCGCCCGTCAGTCGGCCGGCGTCCGGGCTCCGGCTCCGGGAGCAGCAGGCCGAGCAGCAGCGCGACCGGCGGCACCGCGCACAGCGCGAGCAGCGCGCCGCGCGGGCCGTGGGCCTCCGCGACCAGGCCGAGCACGGGGGCCAGCAGGCCGCCGACGCTGACCGCGAGGCCGAGGGTGACGCCCGCGGCGGTGCCGGGGCGGCAGGGCAGGTAGTCCTGGCCGAGCTTGACCAGCACCGCGAACGGCAGGTTCAGCGCCGCCCCGGTCAGCAGCGCGAGCGGCAGCGGCAGCCACGCCCCGGGCGCGAACAGCAGACCGGCGAGCAGGGGAAGGACCAGGGCCGCGCCGAGCTGGACCGTGCGGACCATGCCCCAGCGGTCCGCGATCCGGCCGCCGGCCAGGGTGCCGAGCACGCCTCCGGCCAGGAAGCAGGTCAGCGCCGCGCCCGCGGCCGCGCGTCCGGCGTGGAGCTCACGCAGCCAGTAGAGCTCGATGAAGGTGTTGAGCCCGAAGAAGGCGACCGAGCGCACCACCTCCAGCGCGGTCAGGGCCGTGAAGGGCAGCCAACGGTCGTCGCCGGCAAGCGACGTGACGACATGTCCACTCGCCGCGGCCCGGCGCGAGCGGCGCAGCAGCACGAAGCAGAGGAGCGCGGCCGGGGGCAGGAACAGCGCGGTCGCGCCGACACCCCAGGCCATCAGGGCGGGGGTGGCCAGCACCGGGGCGAGGAAGAACCCGACGCTGCCGCCGGCGGCGAAGACGCTCATCGCGGCGGCACTGTCGCCCGCGTCCGCGCGGGCGGCCTTGCCGGCGGCCGGATGGAAGCAGGCGACGCCGAGGCCGGAGAGCAGGATGAGCAGCCAGACGCCCGCATAGGAGCCGACCAGGCCGGACAGTCCGAGTCCGAGGCCGGCCATCCCGACGCCCGCCCCGGCGAGCCACGGGAGCCGGAACCGGTCCACGGCAAGTCCGACCAGCGGCTGCGGCAGCGCGCTGCCCAGCGTGGCCGCCAAGGTCAGGCCGGTGGTGGCGAGATAGCCGTAGTGGCGCTCCAGCACGAAATAGGGGAGGGCGGCAGGCACCAGGCCCTGGTAGAGGTCGTCGACGGCATGGGCCAGGCCCCACAGCCGCATCCGTCGCCAAGGCGACGGGGCAGGCGTGTCGGTGGAGGCGGCTCCGGTGCGCGGTGTCGCGGTCGAGGTCATGGCCCCAGCGTGGCGACGCAGGGTCGCGGCGGGCTGTCGATAGCCTGCCGGACGATGTCGACAACCCGCCACGACCACGCAGGCCACCACCAGCCCCGTGGGGCTCCCTGCCTGCCGCTGCCCGGACCGACGCGGCAACGGCTGGAACCGGACCAGCGCATCGACTGGCACCAGCACGAGGTGCACCAGCTGATCCACCCCGCGCAGGGCGTGCTGCAGGTGGAGACCGCGGTCGGCAGCTGGGTGGTCCCGCCCCAACGCGCGGTCTGGGTACCGGCGTTCACTCCGCATGCGCACCCGGCGCGGACCGCGGCCCGGATGCGCTCGCTGGCGTTCCCGCCGGAGACCGACCCCCTGGGGACCGAGCAGCCGGTGGTGTGCGCGGTCAGCCCGCTGCTGCGGGAACTGGTCGCCGCGCTCGCCGAGGAAGGCGACGGCTACCCGAGCGAGGAGCGGGCGGCGCTGCAACTCGCGGCGGCCTACCAACTCGCCCGCGCGGAGCGGCTGCCGGTGCTGTTGCCGACGCCGGTGGACGACCGGCTGCGCGCGGTGGCCGCGCTCCTCCACGCCGATCCGGGGGACCCGCGCTCGCTGCGCGAGCTCGGCGCGGCGGTGGGCGCCGGCGAACGCACGCTGAGCAGGCTGTTCCAGGCCGAGACCGGAATGAGCTTTCCGCGCTGGCGCGCCCGGCTCCGGCTGCACCACGCCCTCAGCATGCTCGACGCCGGACGCTCCGTCACCGCCACGGCGGCCGCCTGCGGTTACGCCACCCCCAGCGCCTTCACCGAGGCCTTCCGCCGCACCTTCGGCACCACCCCGAGCCAGTACCTGCCGCCGACCCAGGCCAACTGACGCCGGGACAGGTCCCGGCGGAGCCGGGGGCGCGCAGCAATGCGGCCGGTCGCCCGGCCCGGGCGTCACCTCCGGGCGTCATCCGCTCGCCCCGGCCGTCACCGGCTCTGGGGCACCGGAGGCGGGGCCGTGCTCTCGCGGACGACCAGCTCCGGCGTCACCACCGCCTGGACGCGGCGCTCGCGGTGCCCGGTGTCCGCGATCTGCTCCAGCAGCAGGGACACGCACAACCGCCCGACCTGCTCGAAATCCTGATGGACCGTCGTCAGCGGCGGCAGGAAGAACGCGGACTCGGCCACATCGTCGAAGCCCACCACGCTGACGTCGTGCGGGACCCGCCGCCCGGCCTCGTGCAGGGCCTTGACCAGGCCGAGGGCCATGTGGTCGTTGGCCACGAAGACCGCGGTCACCTCGGGGTCGGCGGCGAGGCGGCGGCCGAGCCGGTAGCCGGACTCGGCGCTCCAGTCGCCGTACAGCACCGGAGGCACCGGCGCGCCCGCCCGCTTGAGGGTGTCGAACCAGGCCGCGGCGCGGCGTCGCGCGGAGTGGGAGTCCTGCGGGCCGGCCAGGTGGTGGACCGTGCGGTGGCCCAGGCCCAGCAGGTGCGCGGTGGCGGCCTCGGCGCCCGCGGCCTGGTTGTTGTCGACGGAGGGGTGGCGCTGGTCCGGGTCGCCGTCGGCGATGACCAGGGGGACCCCGTGCGGCAGGTTGCGGTTCGGATGGTCCAGGATCTGGGCCTCGATCAGGATGATCCCGTCCACGCCCTGGTTGGTCAGCTTGGTGACCGCCTGTTCCATCGCACCGCCGGTGGCGACCTCCGGGCCGACCAGGTTCACCGAGTAGCCCGAGATCCGTGCGACCTCCGATATCGCCTGCAGCGTACGGCTGTTGCCGTGCGCGCTGAGGCTGAAGCTGATCACGCCGATCATGCCGAACCGGCCGGTGGCCAGGGCCCTGGCGGCGCTGTTGGGCTGGTACCCCAGCAGCTGCATCGCCGAGAGCACGCGCTGCCGGGTGGCCTCGTCCACATTGCTGCGGTTGTTGGCGACCCGGGAGACCGTCTGGCTGGAGACCCCCGCCAGGGCGGCGACGTCCGCCTGCGAGGGCGGCTTGCGCGTCTTGGTGGGCACAGGCGAACTCTCGGTCACGAAACCATCCTTCACGATGTTTGCGCCAACATCCTAGGCCCGTGCCCCAGTCGCTTGGCAAGAGCTTGGGCCTTCGCTGAATGTCCGTCAATGTCCGCTTAAGTAGGGTCTCTTGGGTCGAGCGAAAGTGTTACGCCCGCGTGTCTTGACGCGCCGCGACGTCCGGGATCACACTCAACGCCAGTCAGGCCGTGTTTGCGCAAACACAGCGCGGCTGGCCCGCCGGCTCAGCAGCCCAGCCCCTCGAACCTTGGACGTTCCGTGACACGACGCTACGGTTTCCTCTTCCTGCTCCCGTTCCTGGTCGTCTTCGCCGCAGCCGTGGTGGCGCCGCTGGGATACGCGGCCTACCTCAGCCTGTTCCGGCAGGGCCTGGTCGGCGGCAACGTGTTCGTGGGGCTGGACAACTACCGGCAGGCGCTGACCGACACGCTGCTGCACGTGGGGCTGGGCCGGGTCGCGCTCTTCCTCGCCGTGCAGGTGCCGATCATGCTGGGCCTGGCCCTGCTCGCCGCCCTCGCGCTCGACAGCGGCCGGCTGCGCTGGGCCGGCCTGTTCCGGATCGGCATCTTCATCCCCTACGCCGTTCCCGCCGTGGTCGCCGCGCTGATGTGGGGCTACCTCTACGGCCCGCACTTCGGGCTGTTCCACCAGCTCGGCACCGACCTGCACCTGCCGGTGCCGGACCTGCTCTCCCGCTCCTGGATGCTCGCCTCCATCGGCAACGTCACCACCTGGGAGTACACCGGGTACAACATGCTGATCCTGTACGCCGCGCTGCGGACCGTGCCGCACGAGCTGTACGAGGCCGCCGAGGTCGACGGGGCCGGGGAGATCCGCAAGGCGCTGTCCATCAAGGTGCCGGCGATCCGTCAGGCGCTGCTGCTCACCGGCATCTTCTCGGTCATCGGCAGCTTCCAGCTGTTCAACGAGCCCAACGTGCTGCAGTCGCTCGCGCCCGGCGTCATCTCCACCAACTACACGCCCAACATGTACGCCTTCAACCTCGCCTTCAACGGCCAGCAGTTCAACTACTCCGCCGCCGTCGCCGTGGTCCTCGGCGGCGTGACCGCCGTCGTCGCCTACTCCGTCCAGCTGTGGGCCAACCGTCAGGAGCGCGCCCTGTGAGCGCCACCGCCACCGCACCCGACCGGGACCGCGCCGAGGCCGACCCGGTGCGCCGCCGCAGCCGCCGCAGCCGTCCGGGCGTCCGCAACTCCGGCCGCCGGCGCGGCAAGAGCCCGCTGCTCACCGCGATCATGGGCGTGATGCTGCTCTACACGCTGATGCCGCTGGTGTGGCTGCTGCTGAGCAGCACCAAGGACGGCCAGTCGCTCTTCGACAGCTTCGGCCTCTGGTTCGGCCACGGCTTCCACCTCTTCGACAACATCCGGCTGACCGTCACCTACGACCACGGCGTCTACCTGCGCTGGCTGGGCAACACCGTGCTCTACGCGGTCGTCGGCGCCGGGGGAGCGGCGGCGCTCGCCGCGCTCGGCGGCTACGGGCTGGCGAAGTACGAGTTCCGCGGCAAGCGCCTGATCTTCGGCATCATCCTGGGCGCCATCACCATCCCGACGACCGCCCTCGCGGTGCCCACCTACCTGCTGTTCAGCAAGGTCGGCATCGTCAACTCGCCCTGGGCGGTGCTGATCCCGGCGCTGGCCAGCCCCTTCGGCCTGTACCTGATGCGGGTCTACGCCATGGAGGCGATCCCCGACTCGCTCCTGGAGGCGGCGCGCATCGACGGCTCCGGCGAGCTGCGCACCTTCTGGACGGTCTCGCTGCGGCTGCTCGCGCCGGGCTTCGTCACCGTGCTGCTGTTCACGCTCGTGGCCACCTGGAACAACTACTTCCTGCCGCTGATCGTGCTCAGCGATCCCAAGTGGTTCCCGCTGACGGTCGGCCTGAGCCAGTGGAACGCGCAGACCACCGGCCCGCAGAGCGGCGGCGCGGGCATCGTCGACCTCTACCCCCTGATCATCACCGGCAGCGTGCTCGCCGTCGTGCCGCTCGTCGCCGCCTTCCTGCTGCTGCAGCGCTACTGGCAGTCCGGCCTCGCGGCCGGTTCGGTCAAGCAGTAGCCCCGCACCGCCCCCTGACGCACCACCAGTCCCGACGCACCACCAGTCCTGACCGTCTCCGTCAACGACGACCCGAGGAGCACACCCTCCATGCGAACCGTGCGCAGCCGCTCCACCAGAACCGCTCGCATCCTCCTGGCCGCCTCGGCGGCGCTCGCCCTCTCGCTCACCGCCGCCTGCAGCTCCTCGTCCGGAAGCTCCGGCGGATCCGGTGGCAAGCCGGTCAGCGCCGCGGACGCACTCAACACCCCCACCACGCTGACCTTCTGGACGTGGGTGCCGAACATCCAGAAGACGGTGGACCTGTTCGAGCAGAAGTACCCGAAGATCAAGGTCAAGGTGGTCAACGCGGGCCAGTCCGCGGACGAGTACACCAAGCTGCAGACCGCGATCAAGGCCGGCAGCGGCGCCCCGGACGTCGCCCAGATCGAGTACTTCGCGCTGCCGCAGTTCGCCCTCTCCAAGCAGGTCGTCAACCTCTCCGACTACGGCGCCGGTTCGCTCAAGTCCTCCTACACGGACTCCGCCTGGGCCCAGGTCGCCATCGACAACGGAATCTACGGCTACCCGCAGGACACCGGTCCGCTGACCATGTTCTACCGCACCGACATCTTCAAGCAGCTCGGCATCGCCGTCCCCACCACCTGGGACGAGTTCGCCAAGGCCGCCGAGAAGATCCACGCCGCCGACCCGACCCACTACATCGCCTCCATCGACCCGGGCGACGCCGGCGGCGTCGACAGCCTGATCTGGCAGGCCGGCGGCCGGCCGTTCCAGGGCAGCGGCACCTCGGTCAAGCTCAACCTCAAGGACGCGGGCACCGCCAAGTTCGCCCAGCTGTGGTCCTCGCTGCTGGCCAAGAAGCTGGTCGACCCCACTCCCGGCTGGACCACCGACTGGTGGAAGGGCATGGGCAGCGGCAAGTACGCGGTGTGGATCGCCGGCGCCTGGGCCCCGGGCTCGCTGGAGTCCACCATCGCCCAGACCTCCGGCAAGTGGGCCGCCGCCCCGGTGCCGCAGTGGACCGCGGGCGCCAACGTCAGCTCGGAGAACGGCGGTTCCTCCGACGCGGTCATCTCCACCAGCCCCAACAAGGCCGCCGCGGCCGCCTTCGCCGCCTGGCTCAACTCCGACCCGGTGGCCACCGCCTCGCTCAGCGCCAACGGGCTCTTCCCGGCCACCACCGCGCTGCTGAACAGCCAGGACTTCCTGGGCAAGAAGTTCGACTTCTTCGGCGGACAGCAGGCCAACCAGGTCTTCGCCGCCAACTCCAAGGCCGTGGCCCCCGGCTGGCAGTACCTGCCCTACCAGGTCTACGCCAACTCCGTCTTCAAGGACAGCGTCGGCAAGGCGATCAGCGAGGGCACCGACCTCGGCGCCGCGCTCGGCACCTGGCAGTCCACCATCGGCAGCTACGGCACCCAGCAGGGCTTCAGCGTCTCCAACGGCTGAGCAGCGTAGCGCCGGACACCCCAAGTCCCGGGGCGCGGGCGTCGATTCGGGCGTGCCCGCGCCCCGGCCGAACCACGGAGCGAGACTTCACGTGGCAGTGCTCGACATCACCGACGACGGTTTCCGCCTCGACGGGCAGCCGTTCCGGATCCTCTCCGGCGGACTGCACTACTTCCGGGTGCACCCCGAGCAATGGGCGGACCGGCTGCACAAGGCCCGGCTGATGGGCCTCAACACCGTCGAGACCTACGTCCCCTGGAACCTGCACCAGCCCCGGCCGGACAGCTTCACCACCGACGGCTTCCTCGACCTGCCGCGCTTCCTCGAACTCGCCGCGACCGAGGGCCTGCACGTGCTGCTGCGGCCCGGCCCCTACATCTGCGCCGAGTGGGAGGGCGGCGGCCTGCCGTCCTGGCTGCTGGCCGACCCGGAGATGCGGCTGCGCTCCACCCAGCCCGCCTACCTGGAGGCGGTGGACGGCTTCCTCGACCGGCTGCTCCCGGCGGTCCTGCCGTACCTGGCCACCCGGGGCGGTCCGGTGCTGGCGGTCCAGGTCGAGAACGAGTACGGCGCCTACGGCAGCGACACCGCCTACCTGGAGCACCTCGCCCAGGCGCTGAAGCAGCGCGGCGTCGACGTCCCGCTGTTCACCGCCGACCAGCCGGGCGACCTGGCCGACGGCGGACTGGACGGGGTGCTGCGTACCGTCAACTTCGGCGGCAGGGCGGCCCAGGGCCTCGCGGCGCTGCGCGAGCTGCAGCCCCAGGGCCCGCTGATGTGCGCCGAGTTCTGGAACGGCTGGTTCGACCGCTGGGGCGGCGTGCACACGGTCCGACCGGCCGCGGACGCCGCGGCGGTGCTGGAGGAGATGCTGGCCGCCGGGGCCTCGGTCAGCTTCTACATGTTCCACGGCGGCACCAACTTCGGCTTCACCAACGGCGCCAACGACAAGGGGCTGTACCGGGCCACGGTCACCTCCTACGACTACGACGCCCCCCTCGACGAGGCGGGCGACCCCACCCCGAAGTACGCGGCCTTCCGCGAGGTGCTCGCCCGCTACGGCGAGGTCCCGGACGCCCCGGTGCCGCCCCCCGGCCCCAAGCTCGCCGTCCCCGGCATCGCCCTGGACCTGACCGCCCCGCTGTGGGACGCCCTGGACGCGCTCGGCGAACTCGTGTCCGGCGAACGCCCGCTCGGCATGGAGGAGTTGGGCCAGGCATTCGGATTCGTCCTGTACTCCGCGACGCTGCCCGAGGCCGGACCGGCGCTGCTCCACCTGCCCGTGGTCCGCGACCGGGCCCAGGTCTTCGTCGACGGCCAGCCGGTCGGCGTGCTGGAACGGGAGAACGACGACCACGCGCTGGCCTTCACCAGCCCCCGGGCGGGCGCGGAACTGCGCATCCTGGTCGAGAACCAGGGGCGGGTCAACTACGGCCAGGCGGTGCACGACCGCAAGGGACTCTTCGGCCCGGTCACCGTCAACGGCCGGCCGCTCGGGCCCTGGTCCAGCCGGCCGCTGCCGCTCGACTCGCTCTCGGGGCTGGCGTTCGTGCCCTCGACCGCCGCAGCGGTCGTCGGACCCGCCTTCCACCGGGGCGAGTTCGAGATCGAGGCCCCGGCCGACAGCCACCTGCACCTGCCCGGCTGGACCAAGGGCAACGCCTGGGTCAACGGCTTCAACCTCGGCCGCTACTGGTCCCGCGGACCGCAGCGGTCCCTCTACGTCCCGGCCCCGGTGCTGCGCCCCGGCCGGAACGAGCTCACCGTCCTCGAACTGCACGCCTCCACGACGCGCTCCGCCGAGCTGCGGCAGACCGCCGACCTCGGACCGCTCGAGGACTGACGCAGCGGCACGACCCGTACGGCCCCGGGGAGTCCATCTCCCCGGAGCCGCGCGGTGGCACCTCCCCGGCACTTCCACCCCGCAGTCCCCGGAGGAACCCGCATGCTGAAACCTGTCATGATCCTGTCCACAGCGGCGGCGCTGGTCACCGCGGCCCTGTTGCCCCTGACCGGTTCCACCCCGGCCGCGGCCTCCACCGGCACCGCCCAGATCACCGGCGCCGCCCAGACCATCGCCGGCTTCGGCGCGTCCGGCGCCTGGTGGGTCAACGACCTCGCCCACTTCGGCACGACCGCCCAGAAGCAGGCCGCGGACCTGCTGTTCACCAGCTCCGGCATCCAGCTCAGCCAGTACCGGTACAACATCGGCGGAGGCGGCACCGGCGTCAGCGTCGCCGCCCGCGCACCGCAGACGTTCCTCAACGCCGACGGCAGCTACGACTGGACCCGCGACCCGGGCGGCCGCGCCTTCCTCGGCTACGCGGCCGCCGACGGCGTCCCGGACCTGATCGGCTTCGTCAACAGCGCCCCGGCGTCGATGACCAGCAACGGCCAGAGCTGCGGCGGCTCGCTCGGCACCGGTCAGGAGTCGGCCTACGGCAGCTACCTCGCCACCGTCGCGGCCCACTTCGCGGCCCAGGGCACGGCCTTCGACGAGATCAGCCCGATGAACGAGCCGGACAACTCCTTCAGCTCCTGCGGCCAGGAGGGCATGACCGTCGCCCCCGCGGCCAGGGCCGGGGTCATCAACGCGGTGGGCTCGGCACTCGCGTCGGCGGGCCTGAGCACGAAGGTCATCGCGGACGAGTCCAGCCAGACCACCCAGCTGCTCTCCGAAGCACCCACCTGGCTCGCCGACGCCACGGCCCCCGGCCACGTGTCCGCGATCGCGCACCACACGTACGACTTCCCGTCCGGCAGCCAGCTGGAGCAGGTCGGCGCGCTCGGCGCGACCAACGGCAAGCCCGTGTGGGCCACCGAGATCTGCTGCCAGGTCAGCGGAGGCGGCTACGGCCAGCAGTACGACCCGACCATCACCGGGGCGCTGACCCTGGTCAACTCGCTCTACAACGACCTCGCCTACGGCAACGACAGCGCCTTCCAGTGGTGGACCGCCCTCTCGTCCGAGCTGGGCTGCGACCCGACGGCCTCCGGCAGCTGCGCCACCTCGGTCAACTCCCACGGCTGGAACGACGGCCTGATCTACTACGATCCGAACTACGCGACCGACGGCAACCAGACGCTCTACCCGACCAAGCGCTTCTACGCCCTGGGGCAGTACAGCAAGTTCGTCCGCCCCGGCGCCGTGCGCTATGCCGTCGCCGGCTCGCTGTCCGGAGTGCAGACGCTGGCCTTCCGGCAGAACAACGCGTGGACGATCGTGGCGGCCAACACCAACACGTCGTCAACGTCCCTGGCGCTCAACGCCGGCAGCGGCACGCTGACCCCGACGGCGAGCTACCGCACCAGCGCGACCGAGAGCCTGGCCCCGGTCTCCGCCCCGAACGTCTCCGGCTCCACGCTGACGGCGACGCTGCCCGCCCAGAGCGTCACCACCTACGTCCTCTCCAGCGCCGGCCAGCCCGGCAGCACGGCCCCGACCGGGCAGACGCTGACCGGCGTCGGCTCCGGCCGCTGCCTCGACGTCCCGGGGTCGAAGACGGCCAACGGGACTCAGCTGGACCTGTGGACCTGCAACGGCGGCAGCAACCAGGCCTTCACGCTGACGGCCTCGGGGACGATCACCGTCTACGGCGGCGGCAGTGCGAAGTGCCTCGACGGATACCAGGGCGGAACGGCGGCAGGGACCGTCGTGGACATCTACACCTGCAACGGCGGCGCCAACCAGCGGTGGGTGGTCCACCCCGACGGCACGGTCACGAACGCGGCCTCCGGCCTCTGCCTCGACGCCACGGGCCAGGGCACGGCGAACGGCACCCTCATCGAGGAGTGGACCTGCAACGGCGGCACGAACCAGCGCTGGACCCTGGCCTGAGGCGGCCCCGGGCGCCCCGCGGGGGCCCGAAGGGCCCTTGAGGGGCGCGAGGAACCGCGCGAGCAACACACTCCTCGGGGAGGTCCGGCCTGCCATCAGGGTCGAACCTCCCCGAGTGGTGGGCCGGTCGCGCAGTTCCTCGCGCCCCTTCAGGGCCCTTCGGGCCCTCAAGGACCCCTGCGGGGTCCGGGGCTGGGGTGGCGTGGGATGCTCGCGCGGTGAACGTCCTGCCCTCCGCCTCCGTCTCCCCCTCCGCCTCCCCGGCGGTACGCAATCCCGTCGGAGCCCATGTCCCGGTCGCCGCAAAGGGGTTGGTGGGCACCGGACTCGCCTGCGCGGCGCAGCTCCACGCCGAGGCCGTGCAGGTGTTCGTCGCCAACCCGCGGGGCTGGGCCACACCCGCCGGGCAGCCCGCGCAGGACGAGGCATTCCGTGCGGCCTGCGCCGCGCTGCGCATCCCGGCCTACGTGCACGCGCCCTACCTCATCAACTTCGGCACGGAGAACCCGCTCACCCTCGAACGCTCCGTCAACTCCCTCCGGCACTCGCTCCGCCGCGGCCGCGCCATCGGCGCGCTCGGGGTCGTCGTGCACACCGGCTCGGCCACCGGGGGCAGGCCGCGGCAGGAGGCGCTGCGCCAGGTGCGCGAGCACCTGCTCCCGCTCCTGGACGCGGAGGACGGCCCCTGGCTGCTGCTCGAACCCACCGCCGGTCAGGGGGCGTCCCTCTGCTCGCGCATCGAGGAGCTCGCCGCGTACGCGGACGCGCTGGACCGCCATCCGCGCGTGGGCGTGTGCCTGGACACCTGTCACGCCTTCGCCGCCGGTCACGACCTCGCCGCCGAGGGTGGAGTGACCGAGGCGCTGGACCTCCTGGAGCGCACCCTCGGCCCCGGGCGGCTGCGGCTGATCCACGCCAACGACTCCAAGGACGTCTGCGGCGCCCGCAAGGACCGCCACGAGAACATCGGCCACGGGCACATCGGCGCCCCCGCCTTCGCGGAGCTGTTCCGGCACCCGTCCACCGCGGGCGTCCCGCTCGTCGTGGAGACCCCTGACCGCAGCGCCGGCCCCGGGCGCGGTCACGCCGCCGACATCGCCCTCCTCAAGTCCCTGCGCTGACTCCGGAGTCGTCAGCCGGGGGCAGCCACCGCGGCTCGTCGGCCCCGGGCAGGGACGGGGGCCGGGACCACACCTCCGTGCCGAAGGGCGGCCGGACGTAGCGCAGTCGGCCGAAGGCGGAGTCCGTCTCGGCCAGGTAGCCGCCGGGGGATCGGAGCAGTGCCTCGTCCGCGCCGGCCGGCTCGGGGTCCAGGCCGTGCATCAGCCAGTGGGCGGTCCCGGCCAGCGAGTACCGCAGCAGCGCGCCGCCGAGGCCCCGCTGACGGTCCGTCAGCGCCCGCAGGACGCCCGCGGCGATCAGGTACCCGGTGCCGTGGTCCAGCGCCTGGGCCGGCAGGACTCCCGGCGGCCCGTCCGGCTTGTCGGCCTCCAGCGCGGCGATGCCCACGCCCGCCTGGACCAGGCTGTCGAAGCCGCGCCGTCCGCGCCAGGGCTCGGGCGCGTCCCAGCCCCAGGCGCAGAGCTGGGCGACGACCAGCTCCGGGCGCCGGGAGAAGAGCGCCTCGGGGGAGAGCCCGAAACGGTCGAGCGCACGCGGGCGGTACCCCGTGACGACGACGTCGGCGGTCGCGGCCAGGCCGTCAAGGAGGTCGCGGTCCGCGGGCGCTGCCAGGTCGAGCAGCGCGGAACGCTTGCCGAAGCCGGTGTCGGCCTGCGCCCCCGGCTCCTCGGGGCGGTGGCGCGGGTCGATCCGCAGCACGTCGGCGCCGAGCAGGCCCAGGGTCCGGGTCGCCACAGGGCCGGCGATCACCCGGGTGAGGTCGAGCACCCGCACCCCCTCCAGAGGACGGATCGCCCTGCCCAGCACCGGCGCTGACGGCGCGTCGGACCGCGTGCGCTGCACCAGGGGCAGGGGACCGTGCGCACCGGGCGGGGCCACGGCGACGGCCAGTCCGCCCGCGGCGTAGACCGCCTGCTCGACGGCGGCGGCTTCGCGTCGCGCCAGCTCCGCGGCCAGCAGCTCCGGTCCCGCGGACTCCGGCAGCGCGAGCGCGGCGAGCAGCCGGGCCCGGTGGTGCGGGTAGTTGGCGTGGGTGCGCACCCAGCCGTCGGCGGTCCGCCAGAAGCCGGAGAGCGGCGCGAACGTCGGCACCGGAGCGCCGTCGATCCGCAGCTGACGCTCGCTCAAGAAGGCCATGGCGACGGCGGTCCGGTCGATGGGGACCGCTTCGTTCAGGGCGTCTCCGTTGCGGGTGGCGAGCAGGGCGACGGCGCCGAGCGCCGCCGCGGCCACGGTGGCCGTGGCGAGCGTGCGCACCGGGAGCCGGGCGCCCAGCAGCGGGGTGGGCCGGTGGAAGGAGACGAGCCGCGTCAGGTCGGGGTCGCCGCCGAGCGCGGCCCAGGCGTGGCCGAGGGCATGATCACGAGGTGAGGTCACCGGCCCATTCTGCGCCTCCCCGAGCGCGGCTCGGGGGCCCGGGCGAAGAGAGCTTCCTGGGCCTGGGCGAGCAGCCCGGCACCTCTCAGCGGCGCGAGCCTGCCGACATGCGCGGCTCCGCCGCGTGGGCGCGACCGGCCCCCACCACCCGCGGAGGTCCGACCCTGATAGCGGCCGGACCTCCCGAGCGCGGCTCGGGGGGGCATGGGCCCAAGAGAGCTTCCTGGGCCTGGGCGAGCAGCCCGGCACCTCTCAGCGGCGCGAGCCTGCCGACATGCGCGGCTCCGCCGCGTGGGCGCGACCAGCCCACCACCCAC
>NZ_JBHSQJ010000024.1:0-8995 GCF_042658505.1 Streptacidiphilus monticola
CATCCGTCCGGGCGGCGAAGCCGCCCCGCAGGCGCAAGGAGCACCTCCGGCGCGGGGGCTACCCGCGCTCCGCCGGGGGCTCGCGCGGGCGGCGGCCTCGGCGTGAGCCAATCCGGCCTTCGGCCCGGTGGTGGCCGCCGTGGGAGCGACTCCGCCCCCTCGCCCGCCCCTGGGGGGCGGGCGAGGGGGCGGAGTCGCTCGGGGGCTCCGTGCCCGCAGCCGGGGGCTACAGGTTGAGGCCGGTGAGGATGAGAACGCGCTCGTAGGTGTAGTCCGCCATCGCGTAGGCCACGCCCTCGCGGCCGATGCCGGAGTCCTTCACGCCGCCGTAGGGCATCTGGTCCGCGCGGTAGGACGGCGCGTCGCCGATGACCACGCCGCCGACCTCGAGCTCGCGGTGGGCGCGGAACGCGGTCTGCACGTCGTGCGTGAAGACGCCCGCCTGGAGGCCGAACTTCGAGTCGTTGACCGCGGCGAAGGCCGCGTCCGTGCCGTCGACCTTCTGGATCGTCAGGACCGGTCCGAAGACCTCCTCCGTCGCCAGCGTCACGCCGCCGGGCAGCTCGGAGAGCACGGTGGGCGCGTAGGAGGCGCCCTCCCGCTTGCCACCGGTGAGCAGCTGCGCGCCCGCCGCCACGGCCTCGTCCACCCAGGACTCGACGCGCTTGGCTGCGTCCTCGCTGACCAGCGGGCCCACGTCGACCGCGTCGTCCGTCGGGTCGCCGGTGACCTGCGCGGACACCTTGGCGACGACCTTCTCCACCAGGCGGTCGTACACGCTCGCGTCCGCGATCACGCGCTGGACCGAGATGCAGGACTGGCCGCCCTGGTAGTTGGCGAAGGTCGCGATGCGGGTGGCGGCCCACTCCAGGTCCTCCTCCGAGGACCAGTCGGCGAGCACGACCGCCGCGGCGTTGCCGCCGAGCTCCAGGGTGACGTGCTTGCGCGGCACCGAGTCGAGGATCGAGTAGCCGACCTTGTCCGAGCCGGTGAAGGAGATCACGGGCAGGCGGGGGTCCTGGACCAGCGCGGGCATCCGGTCGTTGGGGACGGTCAGCACCGACCAGGAGCCGGCCGGGAGGTCGGTCTCGGCCAGGATCTCGCCGAGGACGATCGCGGAGATCGGCGTGGCCGGGGCCGGCTTGAGGATGATCGGGGCGCCGACGGCGATGGCCGGGGCGACCTTGTGGGCGACCAGGTTCAGCGGGAAGTTGAACGGCGCGATCCCCAGCACGACGCCGCGGTTGAAGCGGCGGACGAGCGCGAGGCGGCCGGTGCCGCCGGCGTCGGTGTCGAGGCGCTGGCCCTCACCGCTGTTGAAGCGCCGGGCCTCCTCGGCCGCCCAGCGGAAGACGCTGGCGGCGCGGCCGATCTCGCCGCGGGCCCACTTGATCGGCTTGCCGTTCTCACGGGTGATCAGCTGGGCGAGCTCCTCGGCGCGCTCCGTCAGCCGCTTGGCGACGTGGTCGAGCGCGGCGGCCCGCTGGTACGCCGGGGTGGCGGCGAACTCGTCCTTGACGGCGTAGGCGGCGGCGACGGCCTCTTCCACCTGCGCGTCGGAGGCGATCGCGACGGTACCGACGAGGCTGTCGTCGTACGGGTGACGGACGTCGAAGGTCTCCGGGCCGGTCTCCTGCCGACCTGCCAGCCAGAATCCGTAGGTGGTGGTCACCGCGTTCACGGCCCTTCTGCGCGGGGGAATGTCGCTTGCCGCTCCACGGTAGAACCGGCCCCTACCCCGGTCGTTTGTGCGGACTGTCCTAATGGCGGGCACCTGACGCTCCACACTGACCATGCAGGGCCCCTTTGGGGGCGCGGGCGGCCGGCCCACTACTCGTGGAGGTTCGTCCCGCGGACGGGGCCGGACCTCCCTGGGTGGTGGGCTGGTCGCCC
The DNA here is from genome assembly GCF_042658505.1 of Streptacidiphilus monticola. NCBI lineage: Bacteria > Bacillati > Actinomycetota > Actinomycetes > Kitasatosporales > Streptomycetaceae > Streptacidiphilus > Streptacidiphilus monticola. The sequence continues at coordinate 1,894 of NZ_JBHSQJ010000024.1, forward strand.
GCGCCCCCAAAGGGGCTGCAACTAACTGTCGGACTGCGAGCGGAGGGCGAGCCAGAGCTCCATGCGGACGTCGGCGTCGTCCAGGGAGCGGCCGAGCAGTTCCTCGACCCGGCGCATCCGGTAGCGGAGCGTGTGCCGGTGCACCCCCAGGTCCGCCGCCGCCGCGTCCCACTGGCCGTGGCGGGACAGCCACGCCCGCAGGCTGGCCTCCAGGTCGCCCCGCGAGGTCCGGTCGTGCTCGCGCAGCGGCCGCAGCAGCCCCTCGGCGAACGCCAGGACGGCCTCGTCCCCCAGGAGGGGCAGCAGGGACCCGGCACCCACCTCGTCGTGGTCGACGACCCGGCGACCGCTGCGCAGGGCGACCGCCAGCGCCCGCTCCGCCTCCGTCTCCGCCGTGCCCGCCGACTCCAGGACCGTCGGGCCGGAGATGCCGAGGGCCGCGCCCTCCAGGTCCAGGGCCGCGTCCGCGCAGGCGCGGTGCGCCGCTCCGCCGTCGAGGGCGATGAGGACCAGCCGCTCGCCCACCGGGGCGATCAGCAGTCCCTCGCCGGCCCGCTGCGCGGCCTGCTCGACGCGCTCGGCCAGCTCGTCCAGCACGCCCGCTGACGCCTCGTCAGCTCCCGTCGTCGGCGCGGCCAGCAGCACCCGCACGCGGCCCTCGGGCAGGCCCCCGGTCAGCGCGGCGGCCACCTCCCGGGCCGTCGCGGTCTCGCCCGCGAGCACCAGGCGCAGCAGCGCCCCGCGCATCCGGTCCTCGGCCAGGCGCAGGTCGCGCGAGCGCTCCAGGGTCAGCGTCAGCAGCGCCACGGCGGCGTTGAGGACGTAGCGCTCCCCGGACGTCAGCCGGTCCTCCGTGCCCACGGCGAGGAAGCCGCGGGCCCTGCGGTCCGCTCCCAGCGACTGCACCACCACGTAGTCCTGCGAGCCGCCCTCGTCGCCCTGCAGGGCCGCGCTCGACGGGGCCGGGCGGCCGCGCAGCCGGTCGACCTCCGGTCGCAGCCGGCCCGCGCGGCGTGCCGCCCAGTCAGGAGCCGCCACGGACACGGCACCTGACGCGTCGTAGAGCGCCGCCCAGCCGCCGAGGCGGGCGGCCAGCCGCCGGACCACGGCCGCGGCGCCGTCCCGGCCGAGGGCCGCCCGGGTCAGCTCCTCCTGCGTCTCGATCGCCGAGGTCACCGCCTGGTACTGCTCGGCGGCCAGCGCCGCGGTGACCGCCTTGCTGATCGCGATGAACGGCGTCGGCTGCGGCACCTCCAGCAGCGGCAGCCCCCGCTCCTCCGCCGCCTCGACCAGCGCCGCCGGGATCTGCTCCCAGGACAGGCCGACCCCGATGCCGAGCCCGGCGATCCCCGCGTCGGCCAGCCGGTGCACGTACTGCCGCAGCTTCTCCTTGCCGCGGCCCAGCTTGAGCCCCGTGGTGAGCAGCAGCTCCCCGCCCTCCAGATAGGGCACCGGGTCGTCCAGCTCGCTCGTGTGCACCCAGCGCACCGGCCGTCCCAACTCCTGCTCCCCCGCCCGCACGAGCAGCCCGAGGCCGGTCATCTGCACCAGGGAGGCCAGGGTGACGCTGCTGGCCCGTACGTCGTCGGCGGGCTGGACGGTCATCGAGCTCTTGAGGGACGTCATGACACCTTCGGCGAGGGGAGCGCCCGCCCGCCACGCTGCGGGCAGCCGCGACGGCTGGGAGAAACGTTGCGTTTCCTACCGTACGGCCAATCCCGCCCCCCGGTTTCCTCCCCCTCGTCCAGCGGGGCCCGCCACGGCCGGCTATCCCCTGAGGTCGACCAGGAGCGGTGGCACCGGCGTCCCGTCCACCCCCGTCAGCGAGAGCACCGCGTGGCCCGCGGGCAGCGTGTGCGCGAGGTCAGAGGAGGACCAGCGGCGGCGCTCCACCTTCCGGGTGGTGACGCTCTCCGTCGTCGCCTTCTCCCCCTCCAGCACCGCCCGCGCCCCGCGCAGGCCGCGCCGCAGCATGCCGCCCGAGGTGTCGGGGGTGCGCGTGACGTCCCGCTCGTCCACCCAGTGCGTGCCCCAGGCGTCGGCGAACAGCTGGCCGTCCCAGGGGGCGATGCCGGGGAACGCCATCCGGCCGCCGACCGCGCCGAACAGCGGCGTCCGCAGTTGCTCCGGCAGGTCGGTCAGCGACCGCAGCACCAGCACCGTCCCGGCGTTGGCGCCGCGCAGTCGCTGCAGCGCCCGGACACCCTGGGCGTCCACGGCGGCTGACGCGTCGTCAACCACCAGTCCGGCGAAGAGCGTCCGGTCGCTCCGGGCCGCGGCGGCGTGCAGGAACTGGCCGACCACCAGCCGGGCCAGGATCCGCGCCGCCTCCGGGTGGCTCTGCTCCGGCAGCGCCACGCGGACCCGCAGCGGATGGTCGAGCGCGTGCAGGGCGAACAGCGGCAGCGGCTCCGGGTCCCCCGCCGAGGCGTTGAACATCCCGGCGAAGGCGGGCCGTTCGAGCAGGGCGAGCCGGTCGGCGAGCAGCGTGCCGGGGTCGTCGGCCTGGCCGTGCAGCCGCTCGCGCTGGGCCAGCTGGTGCCGGTGCCGCTCCCACTGACCGGCCGCGCGCACGGCGTCGGTCAGCCGCTGCCACTCCTCCGCGTCCCCGCGCAGCAAAGCGCCGAGCTCCCGGACTCCGGGGACCCGCCCGTGCGCGTCCGCGAACGGCACCACCAGCTGCTGCACGGCCAGCCGGGCGCTCTCGCCGCGCTGCGCCAGCTCGTCCGGGAGCAGGGCGTCGGCCAGCCGGGCCGCGGCCTCCTCGGGGTTGCGCGAGCCGCCGAAGAGATCCAGGCCGTAGCGGCTGCCCGGCTCCCCGGGCGCGACGACGACGTCGTACCACTCGGCCGGCCCCAGATCGGCGGTCGCCGCACCGAGGACGACGGCCACGGCGGTGCCGGTCAGCGCCTGGAGGCACAACCCCTCGGCGACCGGGCGGGCCAGCCGCGCCGTCTTGCCCGTCCCCGCCGGACCGACGGCGAGCAGGGAGGTGCCCAGCAGCGCCGGGTCCAGCGCCACGTCGACGCCCCGGTACTCCGCGGGGTTCTTCGGCACCGCCTCGGCGTGGCCGAGCCGCAGCTGACGCAGGAGCAGATCGTGCCCCGGGCCCCGGCCCGGCAGCTCCCGGGCGCCGGACGGATGCGCGCAGGCGGCGGCGCCGAAGTCCCGGATCGCGGTCAGCAGCGCGGACAGCCGCTCGGGATCGTGCCGCACGCAGTCCAGCGCGTGCAGCAGCCGCTGGTGGTCGACGTCGTTCACCCGCCCCTGCGCGGTCTCCGCCTCCAGCAGCGCCAGCGCCTCGGGGGGCGTGACCGCCCGCAGCGCGCCCCACGGGTCCGACTCGGGCGGGGGCGCCTCGCCCTGCGCGGGGATGGGCACCTGCTTCGGCTCGGTCGCGGCCAGCGCCCGGGCCAGACCGGGCTTGAGGAGACGGTGCCAGACGAGCGGCCAACGGCCCATCCGGCCGAAGACCCTGACGAGCAGCCACACGACGGGCAGGTACGCCAGGACCGTGATCAGCGTCAACCCCGGTCCGTGTCCGACGAAGCCCGCGATCCAGCTGCGGAACAGGAAGACCGCGAGCGTCCCCAGGTAGTAGAAGACGATCCAGGCCACGAGCGCGTTGAGGACCGCGCGGAACAACAGCTTCACCGCGGGGACGTCCGCCCCCGGCGCCTGCTCGGCCGCGGAGCGCGGCGCGGGCCCCAGCCCGTAGACGCCGGCCGTGCCCCGGAGCCGCGGCGCGGCGAACCACCGCGCCAGATCGAACCCCCGCCCGGTAGCCGCCTGCACGGTCCTGCCGTCCAGAGCCATCGCCCCGTCTCCCTCGCCCGCAACCATGCTCTCCGCTGATCGTCAATCTACTGGCTGACGGCGCGTCAGGGGCGTGCGGACACCGCGGACGCGCGCCCGCCCCCGGACGGCGCAACTGCACCCCAGTGGCCAACTGGGTACCGGCCACTTCGCCCCTGCGGCGTATACCGTCGCCGGAGTCCGGCCGTAGCCTGCTGGTGACGGATGTTGAGACTCCGTCTCCCCCACCCCCGACGAGGCGCCACCCGCGCTTCCTGACGCATGGGAGACCGACAACCATGAGTTCCCCGCTGCCCGGCGGCCCCGCCCTCCCCCAGGAGCGCCGCCTCGTCACCGCGATCCCCGGCCCCAAGTCGCAGGAGCTGCACGCCCGCAAGCTCGGCGCCGTCGCCGCCGGTGTGGGCACCACCCTCCCCGTCTACATCACCCGCGCGGGTGGCGGCGTGGTCGAGGACGTGGACGGCAACTCGCTGATCGACTTCGGCTCCGGCATCGCCGTCACGAACGTGGGCAACGCCGCCGAGCTCGTCGTCGAGAAGGCCTCCGCCCAGCTGGCCGCGTTCACCCACACCTGTTTCATGGTGACCCCCTACGAGGGCTACGTCGCCGTCGCCGAGGCGCTGAACGAGCTGACCCCGGGCGACCACGAGAAGCGCACCGCGCTGTTCAACTCCGGCGCCGAGGCCGTCGAGAACGCCGTCAAGATCGCGCGCCACTACACCAAGCGCACCGCCGTCGTGGTCTTCGACCACGGCTACCACGGCCGCACCAACCTCACCATGGGCATGACCGCGAAGAACATGCCCTACAAGGAGGGCTTCGGCCCCTTCGCCCCCGAGGTCTACCGCGTCCCGGTCGCCTACCCCTACCGCTGGCTGACCGGCCCGGAGAACGCCGCCGACGAGGCGGCCGCCGCCGCGATCGACATCATCAACAAGCAGATCGGCGCCCACAACGTCGCCGCCATCGTCATCGAGCCCATCCAGGGCGAGGGCGGCTTCATCGAGCCGGCCAAGGGCTTCCTGCCCAAGATCGTCGAGTTCGCCCGCGAGAACGGCATCGTCTTCGTCGCGGACGAGATCCAGACCGGCTTCTGCCGCACCGGCCAGTGGTTCGCCTGCGAGGACGAGGGCATCGTCCCCGACCTGATCACCACCGCCAAGGGCATCGCCGGCGGCCTCCCGCTCGCCGCCGTCACCGGCCGCGCCGAGATCATGGACGCCGTCCACGGCGGCGGCCTGGGCGGCACCTACGGCGGCAACCCGGTCGCCTGCGCCGCCGCCATCGGCTCCATCGAGACGATGAAGCAGCTGGACCTCAACGCGAAGGCCCAGGCCATCGGCGAGACCATGCTGACCCGCCTGCGCGCCATGCAGGAGAAGTTCGACACCATCGGCGACGTCCGCGGCCGCGGCGCGATGATCGCGATCGAGCTGGTCAAGCCCGGCACCAAGGAGCCGGACCCGCAGACCACCGCCGCCGTCGCCGCCGCCTGCCACCAGCAGGGCCTGCTGGTGCTGACCGCCGGCACCTACGGCAACGTGCTCCGCTTCCTGCCCCCGCTGGTCATCCCGCAGGAGCTGCTGAACGAGGGCCTGGACATCCTTGAGAGCGCCTTCGCCGGCCTCTGATCCCACGTCAACTCCCCAGCCCGGCCCCCGACCACGGGGGCCGGGCTCTTGCGTCCCCCGCAGTGAAGAAGGTGTGCGGACCTCATGGGAGGTGGGTGACGCAAATCCCCCCACAGGGGGTCACTGTCGTAGTGTCATTGGCAGATGGAGAAGCACCACGCCGAGGACACCACTGTGGGCGAGAGCCCACCCCTCAGCCGATCGACCGCCCGCAGCGCTCAAACCCCCCGGGCCACGCGGAGCGTCGATCAACGCAGCCGCCCCGGGACTCTCCCCCCTGTCCCGGGGCGGCTTCGGCGTGTCCCGGTCTGGCCGCTCCTCTGCGGCCTCCTCCTCGTCCTCCTGACCGAGCAGGTCCTCACCAGCGGTCCACTCCTGGTGGTGGACCACGCCACCAAGCACTGGGTCGACCACTTCGTGGCCGGCCACGACCCGCACTGGATGGACAGGCTCACCGAGCACTGGTCCAACCTCGGCGAAGCCGGCTACGGCGTCCCGGTCCTCGCCGCGGCCGCAGCCCTCGTGGGCTGGCGCCTGCACTCCTGGAAGCCCCTGCTCGCCGCCCTCGTGGCCGGCCTGCTCCTCTTCGTCACAGTGATCCCCGGCAAGATCCTCATCGCCCGCCCCGGCCCCCTGGTCGAACCCGTCCCGGACGGCGACTGGGGCTGGTTCCCCTCCGGCCACACGGCGACCTCGGCCATCTGCTTCGGCACCGCAGCCCTACTGCTCGCCCGCGCCTGGCCCCGCCTCCGCTGGTTCCTCTACGGCGCCTGCTCAGTCGTCTGCCTGGGCGTCATCATCGGCCTGCTCTGGCACGACTACCACTGGCTCCTGGACATCATCGCCAGCCTGTGCCTCACCGGCCTGATCCTCTGGACCACCACCCGGCTCCTGCCCAAACGCGACTGACCCCCTGGCAGGTTGGCGACAGCCCCGCACCCACTCTCGCCAACCCGCCACCACCCACCGGCTCCCGCCCGGCCGCCTCGAGCCACCCACCGGCTCCCGCCCGGCCGCCTCGAGCCACCCGACGGTCACCCGCCACCGGCCGCGACCATCCTCCCCCTGGCGGGTTGGCGAGGGCGGCGGCCCGAGTGTCGCCAACCCGCCACGCACCCACCGGGGCCCCGCGCCCTCCCGCCCGGCCGCCTCAAGCCGCCCGACGGTCACCCGCCACCGGCCGCGACCATCCTCCCCCTGGCGGGTTGGCGAGGGTGGCGGCCCGAGTGTCGCCAACCCGCCACGCACCCACCGGGGCCCCGCGCCCTCCCGCCCGGCCGCCTCAAGCCGCCCGACGGTCACCCGCCACCGGCCGCGACCATCCTCCCCCTGGCGGGTTGGCGAGGGTGGCGGCCCGAGTGTCGCCAACCCGCCACGCACCCACCGGGGCCCGCGCCCTCCCGCCCGGGCCGGGGCCGGCCACCCCCACCCCGCCGCAGCCGACCCCGGGACCCGGGCCGCCCCGTAGCCAGCCCGCGTTTTCGCGAGCGGAGCGAGCCGCACGGCGAGCCAGATCGCGTCCCCCCGAATGCCGTTGCACCCCCGCCGCGCCACCCCANCACCGGGGCCCGCGCCCTCCCGCCCGGGCCGGGGCCGGCCACCCCCACCCCGCCGCAGCCGACCCCGGGACCCGGGCCGCCCCGTAGCCAGCCCGC
>NZ_JBHSQJ010000025.1:0-6909 GCF_042658505.1 Streptacidiphilus monticola
GGAGCGGTGGGGCGACCCGCGCAGTTCCCGCAGCCTGCGGCTGGGGCCGCCGCCGGGCGCCACCGCCCCGCTGCGGCGCAGCGGCGCGGTGCGCGGCTCGTGGGCGCGGGACCAGGCGTCCCGGGCGCGGGCCTCGCTCGGACTGCTGGCCGTCACGTGGACGGACGGCGCCTCCGCCCTGGACCGGCCGCTGCCCCCGGAACGTGAGGCCGAGCTGGTCCGGGCCCGCGAACTGGCGGAAGCGCACCCGCGGTTGGACCACCTGCTGGTGCCCGGCGGCCCCGAGGCGCTGCCCTACGCGGAGCTGGTCGGCGACCCGCTCTCCGGCCCGTTGACCGACGAGCCGGCACCGGCCCTGGTCACCTCCCTCCGGGACCGAGCCCGCCTGGCCGAGGCGGGCGCCGACCACCTGACCGGCCACGGCGCCCGTCACGTGCTGGACGGCCACCCGGCCCGGATGGCGGATCTGCTGACGGCACGTCAACGCGGCTCCCTGGTCCGGCCGGTGACGGCACTGGTCCGCACCTCCGGCGCACCGGTGTCGCTGCTGCGGGCGGCCCGGCAACTCGCCCGCGGCTCCTACGCGGAGGGCCTGGAGGACGCGGCGACCCGTCTGGTCGCCGGCCCGGTCCCGGCCACGACCGACGCGCTCGTCCACTGCGCCCCCGGCCCGGCAGCCTCCTGGCTGACCCAGGAGGCTTGCGCCGCGGTCGCCGTCCGGCTCCGGCTCGCGGCCCGGCGCCCCGCCCCGGGCGAGCGCCCCGGCGCACGGCGGGCGCGGCTCGCGCTGGAGCGGAAGGCGGCCGAACTGCGGGTGCTGGCCCAGGTGGTGGAGAGCGCGGACACCGCGCACGGACAGCGGCTGCACGCCCCCTTCCTGGACAACCAGGTGATCCGCGCCTGCCGCCAGGTCCCCGACGCCGCGCGCACCCAGCCGGGCGCGCGTCGGGAGATCCTCCGCGCGGTGCTCGCGGGGGCGGGAGTGCCCGAGGGACCGGCGGACGCCACGCCCTCCCCGCCGCCGGGCCCCGGCCCCAGCGCGACGGTGGGGCTCACCGCGGCGGCGCGGGGGGTGGAGTCCCTGTTCACGGCCCCGGTACTGGGGGAGTTGGGGCTGCTGGACGTGGAGCGCTTTCGCGCTGCGCTGGCGGGGCACGCCACGATGAGCCCGGCCGGGCAGGAGGCGGTGGCGCAGGTGGTCGCCACGGAACTGTGGCTTCGCCGCCTCCGCTCCCGCCGCGGCACCTCCTGGCAGGGCCTGCCCCCCGCCCCCCGCCCGGAAGTCGCAGCCGCCCCCTGAGGAACGGGGGGAAGGACGCGCAGCAACCCGGCAACCCCGCGGCGGTGCTGGGAACTGCGCGAGCAACCCGGCAACCCCCCCCGGGGGCGCGAGGAACTGCGTGAGCAACGCCCCACTCGCGGAGGTTCGTCCGGCAGGTGGGGCCGGACTTCTCCGGGTGGTGGGCCGGTCGCGCAGAGCTCGGCATCCCTCCGGGGGCGTGGGGTACTGCGTGAGCAACGCCCCGCCCGCGGAGGTTCGTCCGGCAGGTGGGGCCGGACTTCTCCGGGTGGTGGGCCGGTCGCGCAGAGCTCGGCATCCCTCCGGGGGCGTGGGGTACTGCGTGAGCAACGCCCCGCCCGCGGAGGTTCGTCCGGCAGGTGGGGCCGGACTTCTCCGGGTGGTGGGCCGGTCGCGCAGAGCTCGGCATCCCTCCGGGGGCGTGGGGTACTGCGTGAGCAACGCCCCGCCCGCGGAGGTTCGTCCGGCAGGTGGGGCCGGACTTCTCCGGGTGGTGGGCCGGTCGCGCAGAGCTCGGCATCCCTCCGGGGGCGTGGGGTACTGCGTGAGCAACGCCCCGCCCGCGGAGGTTCGTCCGGCAGGTGGGGCCGGACTTCTCCGGGTGGTGGGCCGGTCGCGCAGAGCTCGGCATCCCTCCGGGGGCGTGGGGTACTGCGTGAGCAACGCCCCGCCCGCGGAGGTTCGTCCGGCAGGTGGGGCCGGACCTCTCCGGGTGGTGGGCCGGTCGCGCAGAACCCGGCATCTCTCCGGGGGCGTGGGGTACTGCGTGAGCAACGCCCCGCCCGCGGAGGTTCGTCCCGCAGGTGGGGCCGGACCTCTCCGGGTGGTGGGCCGGTCGCGCAGAGCCCGGCAACCCCCCGAGGGGCGCGGGGGACTGGGCGAGCAACGCCCCGCCCGCGGAGGTTCGACCTGCAGGTGGGGCCGGACCTCCCTGAGTGGTGGGCCGGTCGCGCAGTTCCTCGCGCCCGCCCCTGAGGGGGCGACCGGCCGTCCGTGTAGAAGGGCTTACCGGAGCTGCAGCCAGCCCTCCTCCGTTGCCAACGCGCGCGCCGCGCGCAGAAGTTGGGCAACCGCCGGGTTCGCGCGTTCCGCGCGCCCCGCGCGCGTGAGCAGGGAGACGTCCAGCGCCTCCGGCGGATCCAGGGGCCGCCAGACGAGGGACTCCGGCAGGCCCGGCGCCGCCGATTCGCCCACCAGGGCCAGCGCCTCGCCCCGGGACACCGGGGCATGCGCCGCGTCGAAGGGGACCCGCCGGAACAGCCAGCGGGGCTCCACCCCCGCCCGGGCCAACAGCCCGGCCACCGCGTCGAAGTGGCTCGGGTTCTCCTCGCGCGGATGCGTCAGCAGGGCCGCGCCGTCCAGTGCTGCCGTCGGCACCGCCGCCGCCCGGGCCAGCGGGTGGTCCCGGGGGAGCAGCACGCCCTGCCGGTCCAGGCGGATCCGCGTGCGGACCAGGTCGGGCACCGGCGGCGGGCAGCGCACCAGGCCCGCGTCCAGCAGGCCGTCCGCGACGCCGGAGACGATCTCCGCGGTCGGCAGCATCCGCGCACTGACGGTCAGTCCGGGCGCCTGCCGCTCCAGCGCCTCCAGCAGCGCGGGGGCCGTCCCGTAGCTCGTACTCGTGCTGTAGCCGAAGGCCAAGCTGCCGGTCCGGCCCGTGGCCAGCGCCCGGACCTGCTGCCACATGCGGTCCTCCGCCGCCGCCAGTGACGCCCCCAGCTCCTGCAACAGCCTTCCGGCGTCCGTGAGTTCGACACCCTGCGGGCTCCGGACGAACAGCTGGGCACCGAGGTCCCGCTCCAGCTGCCGGATCTGGCGGCTCAACGCGGGCTGGGCGATGTGCACCCGTTGCGCGGCGCGGGTGAAGTTGCGCTCGTCGGCGACGGCCAGGAAGTAGCGCAGCCGCCGCAGTTCGGAGAGCGAGCTCGGGACGTCCATGTCCGCCACCCTAGAACCCGCCCCGACTGCACCGATGCCGCCGGGGTATGGCGCGGTGACGACCAGGTCTTTCCCTCCGGCGGCCCCCGCTCCCTAGCGTCGTGGCCATGCAGACCACGACCGCTCCCCGCACCGCGAAGGACACCGTCCTCGCCTACATGGCCACGCTCACCTCGGGCGACCTCGACGCCCTGCGCGGCTTCTTCACCCCGGAGTCCACCTGGACCCTCCACGGCGACCTGCCGCTGTCCCGGACCTGGACCGGCCCGGAGGAGATCCTCGACGAGTTCGTCCCCGCCATGGTGGCCCGGCTGCACCCGGAGACCATGGAGTTCTCCTTCGACGGCGTCATCGCCGAGGGCGACCGCGTCCTCGCCGAGTGGAACACCCGGGCCCTGGCCCGGACCGGACTGCGCTACGACCAGCACTGCCTGGCCGTGTTCACCGTCCGCGACGGCCGGATCGTCTCCGTCCGCGAGTACCTCGACACCCTGCACGCCCACACCGCGGTCTTCGGAGGCTGACCATGCGCGCCCTGCTCCCCGATCCCGAACGGATCGTCAGGATCGACGAGGTGCCGGAGCCGGAACCGGAACCGCAGCAGGCGGTGGTGGCCGTGGAGGCGTTCTCCGTCAACCGCGGTGAGACCTTCCAGCTCGACGGCTCCCTGGACCGCCGCTGGCCCGGCTGGCGCCCGGGCAAGGACGTCGCCGGCACGGTCGTGCGGGCCGCCGCCGACGGCAGCGGCCCGGCCGTCGGCGCCCGCGTGGTCGGGCACCCGCCGGCGTACGGGTGGGCGGAACGAGTCGCGGTCCCGACCGCCGACCTGGCCGTGCTGCCGGACGGCGTGGACGCCGTCACCGCCGCCTCGCTGCCGCTCGCCGGGATCACGGCGTTGCGGCTGCTGCGGGCGGCCGGCCCCGTCGCCGGGCGCCGGCTGCTGCTCACCGGAGCCAGCGGCGGGGTCGGCCACTACGTCACCGAACTGGCCGCCGCGTCCGGCGCGGCGGTCACCGCCGTCACGGCGACGCCCGAGCGGGGCGCGCGGCTGCGGGAGCTGGGCGCCGCCGAGGTCGTGACCGGGGTCGAGGAGGCCACGGGCCCCTTCGACCTGGTGCTGGAATCCGTCGGCGGCGACTCGCTGCCCGCCGCGCTGGCCCGGCTGCGGCCGGACGGGCTGCTGCTCTGGTTCGGGCAGGCGAGCCGGCAGCCGGTGACCCTGGACTTCTTCGGCTTCTTCGGCGGCCCGAACCAGGCGCGGATCCAGCACTTCGACTACACGCACTCCGACCGCGGCTACGGCGAGGACCTGGAGACCCTGCTCCGTCTGGTCGCCGGCGGCCGGCTGCACCCCGAGATCGGCTCCGTGCACGACTGGAGCCGCACGGCCGCCACGGTCACCGCGCTGCGCGGCCGCCGCATCCGCGGCAACGCCGTCCTCACCGTGCGCCGCGCCTGACGGGTCGTCAGCGTCCCGCTCCGGCAGGATGAGCGCATGTTGGTGGTGAACGAGTTGCCGGGCCCGGAGCTCGCTCCCGGGGTGCTCGCCGGACTGGACGGCTCGGACGGGTCCCTGTGGGCGCTGGAACGTGCCGCCGCCGAGGCCGCCGCCCTGAAGCTCCCGCTGTACGCCCTGGCCGGGGTCAACCCGGTCCCCCTCGGCTGGGAACCCGGCCTGGGCGACCTGGTCCAGGAGAGCGTGGAGCGGCTGCTCGCCGGGATGACCGAGGTGGCGACCCGCGGCATCGAGGCGGTGGCCGCCCGCAGCCCGCACCCGGGGCCGGTGTCGCTGCACGTCGTCGCGGGCAGTCCGGTGGATCTGATGCTGCGCTGCAGCCGGTCCCAGCACACGGTGGTCGTCGGCACCCGGGGCAACGGCGGCTTCGCCCGGCTGCTGCTCGGCTCGGTCGCCACCGCCCTCGCGCACCACTCCGCCTGCCCGGTGCTGCTGGTGCCGCCCCCGGCCGTACAGCCGCCGGAGCGCCCCGGAATAGAGGACGTCCGCCCGCGCGTTCTTCTCTGACAGCGCAGAGAAACAACGAAGGCTACGAGCGGAGGACCCGTGCGCGTCGAGATCTACAGCGACATCGCCTGCCCCTGGTGCTACATCGGCAAGCGCCGCTTCGACCGCGCCCTGGAGGCCTTCGCCGGAGCGGAGGACGTCGAGGTCGTCTTCCGGCCGTACCAGCTGGTCCCGGACGCCCCCATGGAGCCGAGCCCGCACCGGGCCTGGCTCGAGGAGCGCTACGGCCCGCAGTCGCGCGCCATGGACGACCGGGTCGCCGCCCTCGGGGCCAAGGAGGGCATCCGCTACGACTTCGACGCGGCCCTGCACGTCAACACCCTGCACGGACACCGCCTGCTCCGGCTGGCCGAGCAGGAGTACGGGGCCGCGGTGCAGCGGGAGTTGAAGGAGCGCCTGCTCGCCGCCCACTTCTCCGACGGCGCCGACGTGGCCGACGCCGCGCAGCTCACCGAGATCGCGGTGGCCGCCGGGCTGGACCGGGAACGGGTCACCGCCTTCCTGGCCGGCGACGAGGGCACGGCGGAGGTCCGCGCCGAGCTGGCCCGGGCCGCGCAGATCGGCATCAGCGCGGTGCCGACCTTCGTCTTCGAGGGCAAGTGGGCCGTCCAGGGCGCCCAGGAGACCGAGACCTTCCTGCGCGCGCTGGAGCAGGTGGCGGCGGAGACCGCTGTCTGAGCCGGACTCGTCCGACGCTGCGTCAGCCGCCTTCCGGCGGCACGTCAGCTGACGTCAGCCGCAGTGGAAGACGGCGTTCGCCCAGTCGGCGACACCGGCGGCGCCGTCGCCGAGAAGGCCGTGCCCGTGCACGCCCCGCACGACGAGGCGGATCGCCTTCACCCCGTCCAGCGGCACGTGCGCCGGCACCGCCGCGTCGTCGCCGTGCACCGGGCCCGAACTCCACAGCACCTGGCCGGTCTCGTCGTCGACGACCCGGAACAGCACGGTGCCCCACCCGTTGGTGACGTCGTCCACGCCGACCATGGCGTCGAAGGCGGTGCAACTGCGGTTCAGGTCCACCGCCGCCGAGCCGGGCGCGTACATCGTGATGCCGTGGGCGTAGTCGGTGCCGTCGATGCTGACCCCGTCCGGACGCTGCCACAGCCGGGGGGACGGCATGCCGCGCAGTGAAGGACCGGTGGGTGTGCCGGAGTTGAGCCCGCTGTAAGGCAGCAGGTCGACGAAGTAGGGCCCGGCGACCGGGGTCGGCGTGGGTGTCGGGGTGGGTGTTGGTGTCGGGGTGGGCGTGGGTGTCGGTGTCGGTGTCGGGGTGGGCTTGGGCCGGGGCGTGGCCTTGGGGGTCGGCTTGGGCGCGGGCTTCGGCGTCGCGGGCGCGGGGTGCACCGCCGCGGGGACGACCGGCTGCGGGGAGGGCCTGGGCGTCGCCTTCGGGGCCGGTGCGGGCGGCTGCTGCGTCGCCACGGGCGTCGGCGTCGGCGTCGGCTTGGCCACCGGCTTCGGCGCGCTCTCGTGCCCGGACAGGGCGAACACCAGCCCGGCCGTGACCGCCACGGCGACCGCCGCGGCGATGCCCGCCTTGGCGGGCAGGCCCAGCCCCTCGGACGCCGCCGCGCTGCCACCGGCCGCTCCGGCACTGCCTCCTGACGCCGCGCCACCCGCCGCGGCGGCGCCGACGGGGGGCCCCCCC
>NZ_JBHSQJ010000025.1:6921-12455 GCF_042658505.1 Streptacidiphilus monticola
CGGCGGCCCCGCCGCCGACCAGTCCCGCGGCCAAGGCGGTGCCGTAGCCCGAGCCGAGCCAGACCAGCAGCCCGGAGGGCAGCAGCTCGCGCAGGCTGTGGTTGAGGTCCACCAGCTCCAGGTAGGCGGCCGAGCAGCGGTCGCACTCGTCCAGGTGCGCGCGCATCCCGCCCGCCGCCCGCTTCCCGAGCGCCCCGCGGGCCAGCTGCCCCAGCCTGCCCGCGTACTCGGTGCAGCCGCTGCCCTCCGGCAGCGCCGCGACGTGCGCCTGCAGGTAGCCGGCGGCCAGCCGGTCCCGGGCCCGGTGCGCCTGCACGGCCGTGGCGTTGGCCGTCTTGCCCAACAGCAGCGCGACCTCGCGCGGCGGCTCCTGCTCGACCTCGGTGTGCCACAGCAGCAGCCGGTCGTCCGCGTCCAGGTTCCGGAAGGCCTCCAGGACCAGCGAGTGCTCGACCCCGGCGAGCGCGGCGGCATCCGCCCCGGGATCGGTGACGTCCACCTCGGCGACGGCGGGGGAGGTGGCCGCGAACACCTGGAAGTCGTCGATGAGCTGCTCCCGCCGGTCGCTCCGCGACCAGGCGGCGGCGACGTTGCGGACCGCCGTCAGCAGGTAGGCGCGGACCGCGACCTCCGGGCCCTTGCCCGAGCGCAGCGCCTGCAGCGTGCGGGCGAAGACCTCGCCCGCGAGGTCCTCGGCGGTGAAGGCGTCCCGGCAGCAGGTGCGCGCGTAGCGGCGCACGGCGGCGGAGTGGCGGCGGTACAGCTCCTCGTAGGCGGAGTCGTCACCGGCGCGCACGGCGGCGGTCAACTCCGCGTCGGACGGCGGGAGTTCACCGTCGTCGTCGACAGGACCGCCGGGCTGCGGGACGTGCCCGGGCCGCGGGGCGCCGTCCGGCGCGCCCCGGTGCCGGCCGCCTTGCGGCGGCACGTGCGCCGCGTCCTCCTCGAGCCCCTCGGCCATCGCCTGCTCCCCGCTTTCCGCTAGGCGCTCAGCCTCCCATATAGCAGACGGCGCCCGTCCCTGACGCCCACCCTCCACTCTTTCGAGCGACCCGTCAGGGCCCCGTCAGGGGCGCGAGGACCCCCCTTCGGGCAGGAGGTGCCCCACCGCGACCAGCCCACCACTCGCGGAGGTTCGACACTCGGGACGGACCTCCCCGAGTGTTGGGTTGCTCGCGGTGGGGGCACCTCCCGCTGTGGGGGCACCCCCGGCCGAAGGCTGGGGGAGGGCGGGCGCCTGCGGGGCGGGTCGCCGGGCGCCCCGCAGGGCTACGCGCTGAGGCCGGCGAGGAGGAGGTCGAGGAGGCGGGTGGGGCCCGTGGCCTCCGTCGTGGCGTGGGGCGGCACCGAGGCCGTGAGGACCAGCACGATGTCCGACACGGTCACCCCCGCCCGCAGCGTGCCGTCCGCGGAGGCCCGGTCCACCAGTTCGGAGAGCAACCGCAGCAGCCCCGACGGGTCCGCGTCCGCTCCGAACTCCTCGTCCACCGCGCCGGTCTGACCCGCCGTGGGAACCGGGGCGGTCGCCGTCACGTCCAGTGCCTGCCGCTGCGTCGGCACCCGCAGCATCGCCTCCGCCTGCCGGAAGGCCTCCGGCGGCAGCAGCCGGCCCGCGCCCGCGGCGACCGCTCGGGTCAGGAAGCCCTCCAGCGCCTGCCACGGCGTCGGGCCCTCGCCCAGCGCCTCCCGTGCCTGCGCGGTGAGCCAGACGACCTCTTCCGCGGCGATCCGCCGCACCAGCACTTCTTTGCTGGGGAAGCGCCGGTAGACCGTGCCCACCCCGACGCCCGCGCGGCGGGCGACCTCCTCCATCGGTGCGCCGTAGCCGAGTTCGCCGAACACCTCGCGGGCCGCGCGCAGCACGCTCTCCAGGTTCCGCCGGGCGTCCACCCGGAGCCGGCCCGAGCCCCGCACCGTGCTGCCGCCCGCCGACGCTCCGGCGCGCTGAGCCGGTATCCCCTCGCCGCGCGAAAGTGTCGTCGTCTCCTGTTGCTGAACCATGTGGTCCGGTCCTCCCCCGTGTGACTGACCCAATGACGATAGTTGAGACGAGTCGGGACACGACAGAGGGAATCGCCGCGGATGGCCTTCACCACACGTCAGTTCGGGGTGAACCCGGCGCTGGGACGTCACCCGTGTTGACCGAAGTCACACCCGATCCGGTACGGACTATGGACGGGTGGGCCCGCCAGGGTGCGGAATGGAGCCGTGAGCACCCCCACCCCCCAGGCTCCGACCGACAGACCGTCAACCGACCGGCCGCCCACCGGAGGAAGCCGCATCCTCCTGATCGGCGGCGGGCACGTCGGCCTCACGGCCGCCATGCGCCTGCAGGCGCGGCTGCGGCCCGGAGAGGCCCAGGTCACCGTGGTCGACCCCAAGTCCTACATGACCTACCAGCCCTTCCTCGCGGAGGCCGCGGCGGGGACCGTGGACCCCCGGCACGTGGTGGTCCCGCTGCGCAAGGTGCTGCCCGACTGCCGGGTCGTCCTCGGGCGTCTGGAGATCCTCGAACCCGCCCGCCGCCACGCCGTGGTGAGCCTGCCCCCGCCGGTCCGCGGCACGACCGAGCCCGGAGCGCTCGAGATCGACTACGACCTGCTCGCGCTCGCTCCCGGGGCCGTCTCCCGGATCCTGCCGGTGCCCGGGTTGGCGGAGCACGGCATCGGCTTCCGCAGCGTCGAGGAGGCGGTGTCGCTGCGCAACCACGTGCTGGAGCAGCTGGACCTCGCCTCCTCCACCCGCGATCCCCAACTCCGCCAGGCGGCACTGACGTTCGTCTTCGTCGGCGGCGGCTACGCGGGCACCGGCGCGCTCGCGGAACTGGAGGACATGGCCCGCTACGCCACCCGGCACTTCCACAACATCCGCGCGGAGGACCTGCGTTGGGTCCTGGTCGAGGCCGGGGACCGGATCCTCCCCGAGACCGAGCCCGAGGTCGGCCGGCGCACCACCGAGGAGCTGCGCGACCGCGCCATCGACGTGCGGCTCGGCACCCGGCTGGAGTCCGTCGGCGACGACGGTCTGGTCACCCTCTCCGACGGGAGCCGGTTCCTGGCCCGCACCCTCGTCTGGACCGCCGGCGTGCGCGCCAACCCGGTGCTCGCCCGCACCGGCCTCGCGCTCGACGCCCAGGGACGCCTGCGCTGCGACGCCACGCTGCGCGTACTCGGCGCGGACCAGGTCTGGGCCGCCGGAGACTGCGCCGCCGTGCCCGACCTGACCAGGCCCGGCGAGTTCTGCGCGCCCAACGCCCAGCACGCCGTCCGCCAGGCCGAGGTGCTGGCGGACAACCTGCTCGCCGCCCTGCGCGGGGAGCAGCCCGCCGCCTACCGGCACGAGTCCAAGGGCTCGATCACCTCGCTCGGCCTGCACAAGGGCGTGGCCCAACTGCGCGGGCGCGCGCTGCACGGACGCTCCGCCTGGCTGCTCCATCGCGCCGTGCACCTCCGCCGGCTGCCCACGCTGGACCGCAAGGCGCGCGTCCTCTTCGACTGGGCCCTGGGCGGCCTGCTGAAACGCGAGACCGTCTCGCTGTCCGCACTCCAGGAGCCGCGTGCGGGTTTCGAATCCCTGCTCGACGAGGAGCGCCGGGATCGCTGACACACCGTCGATTGCCTGATTCCCGTAGACGGTTCGGTGGGTCAGACTAGGGCGCGACATTGTCCGAAACTCTGGACAGGATCCCAGCCGCACAGCAGCAGAAGGACATCGGTGAACCTCACACGCTGGAGCGCCCGGCTCCCCGGCGGGCAGCGGCGGGCGGCCCCGCCCGCGGAGCCCGGAACCACGCCCAGCGTCCCGGCGGCCCGCGAACTGCCGGACCAGCCGCCCGAGCCCGCCGTCCGCCACGAGCACGCGGACCACGAGCACCTGCCGGTCCGCGACGTGCTCAGCCACCTGCCCGCGCTGGTCGCCGTCAGCTACGGGCCGAGCCACCGGATGGCCTACCTCAGCCGCGCCTGGACCGAGGTCTTCGGCCACCGCCCCATCGGTATCCCGGCCGCCAAGGTGCTGCCCGAACTGCGCGAACTCGGCCTGCTGCCACTCATGGACCAGGTCTACCGGACCGGCCGGGCGCGAACGGTCAAGGCCCGCAAGGTCCCTCACACCTCGTCAGCCAGTGCGAACGGGTCGGCCCGCTACTACACCTTCGTCTGCGCCCCGGTGCGGGAGACCGAGGACCTCGGCGAACAGCTCGCCGCGCTCACCAGCGCCGGCAACACCCCCGCCCACGGCACCCGCGTGCTCGGCGGCCTGGGCGCCTTCACCAGCCTGCGCCGCTCCACCGGCGCGTCCGACGTCTGCGGTGTCCTCGTCTTCGGCGCCGAGGTGACGGACCAGGTCCAGGTCACCGAGAGCCTGCGGGAGAGCGAACGCCGCCACCGCGAGGCCGCCGTCACCCTCCAGCGGAGCCTGCTGCCGCAGAAGCTGGAACAGCCCGACGACCTCCGCGTCGCCGCCACCTACCAGCCCGGCGGCGCCGACGCCGCCGTCGGCGGCGACTGGTACGACGTGATCACCCTCGGCGGCGGCCGCACAGCGCTGGTCATCGGCGACGTCATGGGCCGCGGCATGCGCGCTGCGGCCGTGATGGGCCAGCTGCGCACGGCGGTCCGCGCCTACGCCAGGCTCGACCTTCCCCCGCACGAGGTGCTGCAACTGCTGGACGGCCTGGCCTCGGAGATCGACGCGACACAGATCGCCACCTGCCTCTACGCCGTCTTCGACCCGAGCGAACAGCGCCTCACCTACGCCTCGGCCGGCCACCTGCCGCTGATGATCCGTCAGGCCGACGGGACGGTCCTGCGACAGCCCGAGCCCTGCGGCCCGCCCCTGGGCACCGGCGGCTGGCTGCACAGCAGCTCCTCGATGGCCTTCCCGACGGGCGCGACGGGCGTCCTCTACACCGACGGCCTGGTGGAGCGCCGCGACCAGGACATCGACCGCGGCCTGGACGCGCTGGCCCGCACCTTGAAGGGGGCCGCCGGCCACCCGGAGGTCGTCTGCTCGCGGCTGCTCCGCGCCATGGGGGTTGGCCCCCAACACGACGACGACGTGGCGGTCCTCGCCTTCCAGCTCCCGGAGCGGGAGCCGGAAGCCTCGGAGCTGTTCCGCTCCGCTTCCCTCGACCTGCTCGGCGGAACAGAGGCCGCGGCCAGCGCCCGCGCCTTCACCACCGGAGTGCTGAGCAGTTGGCAGCTCGACGGCGAGCTCCATGACATGGGCGTGCTGGCGGTGAGCGAGCTCGTGTCCAACTCCCTGATGCACGGTCACCCGCCGACCCGCCTGCGGCTCCGCCGCACCGACCGCCGCCTGACGGTGGAGGTGACGGACGCGGACGAGCACCTGCCGAGCAGGAAGAAGGCGGAGCCGGCCGACGAGTCCGGACGCGGCATCGCGATCGTCGCGGCGATCAGCAACAGCTGGGGTTCGCGGCGCACGCCGGAGGGTGGGAAGGCCGTCTGGTGCGAGTTTGACATCGCCCGGAGGCACACGTAACGTTCTTCGAGTTGCCCGCTGAGCGGCTGAGC
>NZ_JBHSQJ010000026.1:0-36078 GCF_042658505.1 Streptacidiphilus monticola
CGCCGCAGCGCGCCCGGGCGCTGCTGCGCCTGGCCCGCCGCCGTCAACTGCCCAAGAACCTCCTGGTGTTCGCCGCCCCGCTGGCCGCCGGTTCGCTCGGACCGCACGGCCGCGGCGCCGGGGGCGCGCTGGTCGCGTTCCTCGCGTTCACCCTCTCCTCGACCGCCGTCTACGCCGTCAACGACGTCGTGGACGCGGACCAGGACCGGCTGCATCCGCGCAAGCGGCTGCGGCCGGTGGCGTCCGGGCTGGTGTCGGAGCCGCAGGCGCTCGTCTTCGCCGCCGGATGCGTCGTGCTCGCCGAGGCGTTCGGCGCGGCTCCGCCGGGCACCGGGCTGTCCGCCGCGGTGACCGGCTACCTGGGCGCGTCGGCCCTGTACTGCGTCGCGCTCAAGGACGTGCCGTATGTCGAACTCGTGGTCGTGGCAAGCGGGTTCGTGCTGCGCGCACTGGGCGGGGCGGCGGCGGCCGAGGTGCCGCCGTCCGGTCCTTTCGTGCTGGTGTGCAGCCTCGGCGCGCTGCTGATCGTGGTGGCCAAGCGGGCCACCGAGAGCGCCGGGCTCGGCGCCCGTGCCCGCGTGCACCGGCCCTGCCTGCGCGGTTACTCCGTGCGCGGCCTGCGGGCAGGCCAGCGTACGGTCGGGGGCGTGCTGCTGATCGCCTACGTCACCTGGGCCGTGAGCGACCCGGACGCCTGGACCGGCGCCTGGCGGCTGGTGTCCGCGGTGCCGCTGGCCGCGGCGCTGGTCCGCTTCGACGCGCTGACCGGGCGGGACGGTGGCAGCGCCATCGAGGATCTGCTGCTGCGGGACCCGCTGATGCTCACCGCCGAACTGCTGTGGCTGTCCCTCTTCGTGATCGGACTGCAGCGATGACCCGGCCCGGCGCGGCGACGGGGACGGGCCGGCGCAGGCTCGACGGCTGGGGCCGGGCCACCTCCTCCCACGCCACCGTGACCGGACCGCTGACCGCCGAGGCCGCCGCCGAACTGCTGGCCTCGCGGCCCCCGCGCGGCGTGCTGGCACGCGGATCCGGCTGCAGCTACGGCGACGCGGCGCAGAACGCCGGAGGCGTCGTCCTGCTCCCGGACCCGGACGCCGGCATCCGGGTGGACCACGCCCGCGGCACGGTCCGTGCCGCCGCCGGCGCCACCTTCCGCCAACTCCTGCACGCCACCGTGCCCTTGGGCCTGCTGCCGCCGGTGCTGCCAGGCACCGCCAGGCTGACGCTGGGCGGCGCGGTGGCCGCGGACGTGCACGGCAAGAACCACCGCCGGGACGGCAGCATCGGCGCATGGCTCGACTCCGTCCAACTGCTGTGTCCGGACGGCACGTTGCACGACATCGGACCGGCTCGGGAACCCGGGCTGTTCCGGGCCACGGTCGGCGGCATGGGCCTGACCGGCGTCGTCCTCGCAGCCGAGCTGCGCCTGCTGCGCATCGCCAGTGCCCGCCTGCGGGTGACCACGCGACGGGCCGGATCCCTGGACGAGGTGCTGGAGTTGCTGGACAGCGCACCCGGCCGCTACACCGTGGCCTGGATCGACACCACGTCCGCAGGCGGCGGCCTGGGCCGGGGCGTCGTCGACAGCGCGGACCACCTGGAACACCCCGACCCCCGGCGCGAGCCGGAGGGCCCGGTCCAACGTCCCTCGCGCACCGGCCGGTTGACGCTGCCGCCGCTGCCCCTGGTCACCCCGCGCACGGCGCAGGCGTTCAACAGCGCCTGGTACCACGCCGCGCCGCGACACCGGGAGAGCGTCCGGGACCTGACCGCGTTCTTCCACCGGCTGGACGCCGTCCCCTACTGGAACCGGCTCGCCGGGCCGCGCGGGCTGGTCCAGTACCAGTTCGCCGTCCCCGGCCGGGCCCACGGCGTGCTGGCGACGGTCCTCGAAGCCCTGCAGCGCAGCGGCGCCGCGCCCTACCTGGGCACGCTCAAGCGCTTCGGTCCCGGCGAAGCGTCCGGCCCGCTGTCCTTCCCGTTGCCGGGCTGGGCGCTCGCGGTGGACGTCCCGGTCGGCGCACCCCGGCTGGCCGGGACGCTGGACCGGCTGGACCGTCTGGTGGCCGAAGCGGGCGGCCGGGTCTATCTCGCCAAGGACTCCCGGATGTCCCGCGACGCGTTCCGCGCGATGTACGGGCCGCTGGACGACTGGCACGCCGTGCGGGCCTCCGTCGACCCCCACGCGACCATGCGCTCCGACCTCGGGCGCAGATTGGGGCTGTGCTGATGCGCGACTCACTCGGACGTCCCGGAAGGATCCTGCTGCTCGGCGGGACCAGCGAGATCGGCCTGGCCGTGCTGCGGGCCCTGCCGCTGTCGCCCGACACCGAGGCGGTCCTCGCCGGTCGGGACCGGGCGGCGCTGGAGGCCGCGGGCAAGACCCTGCGCTGCCGCACCCGGACCGTCCACTACGACGCGACCGCCCTCGACACCCACCCGGCCCTCGTCGCGGACGTGTTCGCGCCCGCCGACGTGGACCTGGTCGTCTCGGCCGCCGGCATCCTCGTCGAGCAGCGGGAGTTGGACGCCGACCCGCTGCGGGCGGGCCGGCTGATGACCACCGACCTGACCGGGCACGTGACCACGCTGCTGGCGGTGGCCGCCCGGATGCGCGAGCAGGGGCACGGCACGATCGTCGTGCTGTCCTCGGTCGCGGCGGTCCGGCCGCGGGCCGGGACCTATGTGTACGGGGCCGCCAAGGCGGGCCTGGACGCCTTCGCCCGCGGGCTCGCGGACTCGCTGGCCGGAACGGGCGTGCGGGTGCTGCTGGTCCGTCCCGGGTTCGTGACCGGGCGGATGACCCGCGGACTCGACCCGGCCCCCCTCGCGACCACCCCGGAGCGCGTGGGCGCGGCGGTGGCCCGGGCGCTGGTCCGCGACCGCGGCCGCACCGTGCTGTGGGTCCCGCCCGCGCTGGCCGCGCTCGGCGCCGCGATGCGCCTCACACCCGCCCCGCTGTGGCGCCGCGTCGCCCGCCGCCTCGACGCGCAGCGGCTGGGCGGCGAGTGACGGTCCGTCAGGCCGGGCGCCATTCGATCATCATGATGGTGCAGTCGTCCTCCAGCGGGGCCGCCTGGTAGTCGAGCAGGGCGTGGATCAAGCGCCGCAGCGCCTCCGGGGCCGGTTCGCCCGCCGCCGTCGTGCGGATGATGAAGTCCGCGAAGCGGTCCAGGCCGAAGCCGTCGCGGTTGCGGCCGCGGGCCTCGACCACGCCGTCGGTGTAGAGCAGGACGGTGTCGCCGGGCCTGAGCGACGCCGAGTGCACGGTGCGGCCCTGGTGGTGAATGCCCGTCAGACCCAGAGGCGGTTCGGCGGGGCGCTCCAGGGCGTCGGGGATCACCTTGCGGTCGCGGATCAGCAGCGGCGGGGGGTGGCCGCAGTTGGCCCAGTGCAGTGTGCCGGTGCCGGTGTCCACCCGCAGGAAGACGCCGGTGGCGAAGCGGTCGGGGAACCAGCGGGTCAGCGCGTCGTCGATGGTGGCCACCAGGTCCGGCAGGTCCGCGCCGTTGCGGCGGGCGTTGCGGCAGGCGCCGAGCGCGAGCGCGGCGGTGAGCCCCGACCCCAGGTCGTGCCCCATCGCGTCGAGGATCGCGGCATGCAGGGCGCCGTCCGTCAGCGCGTGCTCGAAGGCGTCGCCGCCCAGGTCGTAGGCGGGCTCCAGCACGGCGGTGGAGACGACGCGGTGGGTGGCGATGGTGCGCGGGGGCAGGAAGGCGCGGAGCATCTCGGACGGCAGGGACATCCGTTCGGCGCGCGTGCCCTGGGCGTAGCTGTCGCTGGAGTCCCGCATCGAGGTGATCGCGGGGGCCAGCACGCCGGCCAGCATGCGGCAGCGGTGCAGGGTCTGGCTGGTCAGCGCCGAGGTGCGCAGCTCCAGCAGGCCCAGCCGTTCGGCGCCGTCCACCAGCGGGAACCACGCGCACAGCTCGGGACCGTCCTCGACCACGCGCAGGCTTCCGGTGCGGTAGGCCCAGCCCGCGGGGGAGCCCTCGACGGGCAGCCCGGGACCGCCGTCGAGCGGCATCAGCTCGTGCTGCTGGATGTCGGCGAGCAGCACCCGGCTGTCACCCAGGCCGAGTGCGGAGGTGTACCGCTGGGCCAGTACCGGCGTCTCCGCCGGGTCCAGGGTGCGGCCGGAGGTGAAGAACTCCTCCAGCAGCTGCTCCCCGGGGCCGATGGGGAAGGGCTCTGGCGTCATGACCGGCGGCTTCCCAGGCTGGGACCGGGCATGCGCGCGCCAGGTGCCTTGCGGCGCGTTTGCGGCGGGACGGGTGGGGCACCCGGTGCTCATGGCCGACGTACTGGTGGA
The DNA here is from genome assembly GCF_042658505.1 of Streptacidiphilus monticola. Lineage (NCBI taxonomy): Bacteria > Bacillati > Actinomycetota > Actinomycetes > Kitasatosporales > Streptomycetaceae > Streptacidiphilus > Streptacidiphilus monticola. The sequence goes on from NZ_JBHSQJ010000026.1 coordinate 4,316, forward strand.
GCAGGACCCGCAGTTGATGACCGATCAGGACCTGGCGGCGGTGCTGCACGTCCTCGACGGCATCGCGGTCCAGGGCGAGGGCACCTCCCCGCGCAGGCGGCAGTCCACCGAGGAGTGGACGCTGGAGCTGCACTGGCAGCAGCGCGGTCCGGTCTCCGCCGACACGGAGGCGGCGCTCCCGGAGGCGCTGCTGCGGATCCGCGAGCACTACGCGCTCCAGGACCGGCCCGCTCCCGTGCGGCTGCGGGTCCTCGACCCCGACGGCGCGCCGCTGCTGCGCGTGGACCCGGCCGACCCCGGCGCCGACTGACCTGCGGCGCACGCGGGTTCGGCACCGCACGGGCTCAGGAGCTGGTGCGGTCCTCCAGGCCCACGGCCTCGCGCAGCTCACGGCGCAGCCGCTGGGCGTCGGCGCCGTGGTCGACGAGGGTGATCACGTCGGCCAGGGCGGCGGCGACGGCGTTGAGCTTGTCCTGGGTGGCCTGGTCGTTGCGGGTCTGCGTGTTCTGCAGCAGCGCGACCAGCAGGAAGGTCACGATGGTGGTGACCGTGTTGATGATCAGCTGCCAGGTGTCCACGCTGCCGAAGACGAAGTAGGACGGCAGCCACACCAGGACCAGGACGACGCACAGGGCGAAGAACACCGCCCGGGAGACGAACGCGTTCGCCCGGGTGGCGAACCGGTCGAACAGGCTCAGCCGCCCGCCGACGTCACTGGGCATGTCACCGCGGTCGGTGGATGCTGCCGTCGCCTTGGCGTCGGTCGTGGTCATCTGGCTCCTCCTCGGTCACCGGCCGGCGAACGGCTGGACTGTCGGTTTGCTCCGGGGTCGTTCGGTTGCTCTCGGTCAGAGGTCGTCGTCGTGGAGCTTGTCGGTGTCGCGCAGCTCCATGTAGGGCTCCTCGTCGGCCGGGCGACCGCGCTCGATGGCGCGCTGGCGTTCGAGTTCGGCGTTGAGCTCCGCGCCCAGCAGCAGGGCGAGGTTGGACAGCCACAGCCACACCAGGAAGACCACGACCGCGGCGAGGCTGCCGTAGACCCGGTTGTAGGAGCCGAAGTGGGAGACGTAGAGCGCGAAGAGCGCCGAGACGGCGATCCACAGGACGACGGCGAGCAGGCCGCCGGGGCTGACCCAGCGGAAGTGCTGGCGGGCGTTGGGCGCGGCCCAGTACAGCAGCGCGAACAGCAGGACCACCAGCAGGAGCAGCAGCGGCCACTTGCCCCACTGCCACACCTGCACCGCCGTGTGCCCGATGCCCAGCGCCGTGCCCACCCGGTCGGCGACGCGGCCGCTGACGACGACGAGGATGCTCGCCACGGTGAGCAGCAACAGCGTCGCCACGGTCAGGCCGAGGCGCAGCGGCAGCAGCAGCGTGAACGGCCGCCCCTCCGGGACGTCGTAGACGGCGTTCATGGCGCGGATGAACGCGGCGATGTAGCCGGACGCCGACCACAGCGCCGTCGCGATGGCGATGATGCCGACGACACCGGCGGCCGCGTGGTGCTGCTGAAGATTGGTCAGCGCCTGCACGAGCAGGTCGCGGGCCGGGCCCGGCGCCAGCTGCCGCACGTTGCGGATCAGCGGGTCGGTGACGGAAGGGCCGATCCAGCCGAGGACCGACATCAGCACGAGCATCGCCGGGAAGACGGACAGGACGCCGTAGTAGGTGAGCGCCGCCGCCCAGTCGCCGAGATGGTCGCTCTGGTACTCGCGCGGGACCCGGCGCAGTGCGCCGCGCCAGCCCCGGCCGCCGAGTTGGCGCAGGTCTGTCGGGTGCTCGTCCGGGCCGGGGGCGTCCGGCAGCCGTTCGGTGCGGTCGTCGGGCATGGCTTGTCCCTCCGTCGGGCCGCCGTGCGGACGGCGGGTGGTCGCGGAACGGGGGAGGGGTGGCACGCGGCGTGCGCGGCCACCCCTCCGGGGTGCGGTGTGCTACCAGCGGTACCAGCGGCCGCCCCCGCCCGCGGACCGGGCGAAGAAGCCGACCACCCAGAGCACCAGCACGATGAGAGCGATCCACCACAGCACGTGCACGGCGAAACCGATCCCACCGAGGATCAGCGCCAGCAGCAGAACCAACAACAAGGGACCCATAGGTCTCCACCTCCTGGCAGGCCGCTTGCCCGGAAAGCCGGGACGCACACGTGCTCTCCGGGCAGGGCGTCACCGCGGCGGTGACGGGGTAGGCGGGCCCTGAGCCACGGACACCGCGGCGCCTCGGTACGGTAGGGGCGGTGGCTTCGGCCCGGCCGAGCCCCGCCCGGCCGGGGCCGGGACAGCGTGGAGAGGGCGGACAGCAGATGGTGGCAGCAGCGGGCGCCGGACCCGGGCACCTCTCGGTGGCCGCCGGTGCGTCGGGTGAGGGCCTGCGCCTGGCCGGGGAGATCACCGCGGTCACCCGCCCGGTCTGGCGCGAGGCGCTGGGCAGGCTCACCCCCTGCGGGCCGGTGGTGCGTCTCGAACTGTCGGCGGTGACGTTCGTGGACGTCGCCGGCATGACCGAGTTGGTGATGACCGCTCAGGGACCGCTGGCCGGGCGCAGGATCGTCCTGCTCCAGCCGCCGCCGCAGGTGCCGAGGCTCCTGGAGATGTTCTGGCCGACCATGACTGGGATCGAGGTGGAAGGGTGACCGGCACCGCGCCTGTCCAGGGCTTCGTGCATCCGGCCCTGTTCTACGAGGGCCAGGACGCGTACCTCGCCGGCACCGTCCCGTTCCTGCGGCAGGGCCTCGCCGCCGGGGAACCCGCGGCGGTTGCCGCCCCGCCCGCGCAGCTCGGCTGGCTGCGGCGCGCTCTGGGGGCCGACGCCGAGCGCGTCGTCCTCATCGACATGACGGACGCGGGCCGCAATCCCGGGCGGATCATCCCCCAGGTGCTCCGGGGCTTCGCGGACGCGCACCCGGCCTCGCGGGTGCGGATCATCGGGGAGCCCATCTGGCCCGGCCGCACCACCCTGGAGTACCCGGCCTGCGTGCAGCACGAGGCGCTGATCAACGCCGCCTTCGCCGACCGCGAGGTGACGATCCTGTGTCCCTACGACACGGCCGGCCTCGACGCCGACGCACTCGACGACGCCCTGACCACGCACCCGGTGGTCATCGACGACAAGGGCGAGTGGGCCTCCGACCGGTACGACCCCTGGGGCGCGGTGGCCCGCTACAACGACCTGCCGCCCGTGCCGCCGCACGCCGCCGTCCACCGCTTCGGCGCCGGGGCGCTCGCGGAGGCGCGCGACTTCGCGGCTGCCGAGGCCCGCGCACTGGGGATGACCGTGCTGCGGCTGATCGACCTCGAGCTCGCGGTCGCCGAGCTGACCACCAACTCCGTTCTCCACGGCGGCGGTTCGGGCACGCTGCGGATCTGGCAGGAGGACGGCCTGGTCGTCTGCGAGGTGCACGACGCGGGCCGGCTCACCGACCCGCTGGCCGGCCGCCGGCCCGCCACCGCCGACGAGCCCAACGGCCGCGGACTGCTGCTGGTCAACCGCGTCGCCCAGCTGGTCCGCGTCCGCGCTGACGCCGAGGGCACGACGTTCCGGGCGTACCTGGCTCCCTGAGTCCCGCCTCCGGCGGTGCGGGGGGCGCGGTGCGTTCTGGTGCACGCATCGGGCGGTGGGTGGCGGTACCTGCGGGTTTCGGGGGTAGGGGCACCGGTAGGGAGAGCGCCCCATGTGTCGCGGACCGCGGATCCGGGCCTCAGGTCCACTTCGCGGACCGCGGGTCCCGCGCCGTAGGTCCCTTGGATGACGGGCGGCAGCGGGTGGTCCGTCGCTGCTGTCGGCCTCCGGCAGTCGGGCGTCAATCTCTCGCCGTACCAAGCCCGTTGACCGTGAGGAGAACGCCCATGACGCAGTCGCCGACGCTGCCGCCCGAGCAACTGCGCTGGTGGTCCGTCTACTTGAACAACCATCTGAGCGGCGCGGTCGCGGGCGCCCAGCTCGCCCAGCGTCTGGCCGACGGCCTGTCGGGCGAGCCGCTGCAGGGAGAGGCCCGTCGCCTGGCCCGGGAGATCGCACAGGACCGGGACAGCCTTCGCGGGCTGATGGAACGTCTGGGCGTCGCCCGCCGCCCGCTGTACGCCTGCCTGGGCTGGGCGGTCGAACGGGGCGGGCGGCTCAAGCCCAACGGCCGCCTGCTGCGGCGTTCCCCGCTGACCTCGCTGGTGGAGTGCGAGGCGATGCGGACCGGCGTCGAGGCCAAGCGGCAGATGTGGCGCGCCCTCGACGCGGCGCGGCTGCCGGAGCCCGACGGTACGACGGTGCGGGAGCTGGAGGAGCGTGCCGCAGCCCAGGCCGCCGCGCTGGAGAACGTCCACCGCCACCTGGCCGAGGCCCTCGGCAGGCATCCCGACCAGGTCGGCCTGGCGCACGCCGGCCGGGCCTGAGGCCCGTGCCGGCGCGGCCCACGGCAGCTGCGCCGTGCTGGTGCCGTGTCCGGACAGGTCCACCGTGTCGCGGCGCCCGGCACGCCTCCGCCAGCCTTCGGCCGGGGGTGCCCCCACGCCGCGTTGTCGGGCGCGCCCAAGGACGTCCAGTACGAGGGCGACCCTCCGCCTTGCGATCTTCGCCCAGCCTTCGGCCGGGGGTGCCCCCACCACCGGACACCGCAACCCGGCGAACCTGTCCGGACACGGCTAGGCGCCGGGATCGTAGGAGGCTGCTGACGCCGGGGCCGGGCGGTGGCCGACCTGTGCCCCGAGCGTCGCGGGCTCGCGTCCCGCGTCGCGCACGTGCGCGCTGTCCCGCTCGTCGAGCCGGACGGTCTTCGCCCAGGCGTTCCTGCGCAGCAGGATCCGGAACAGGGCGCGCCAGACGCAGACGAAGGCGATGTAGTTCATCAGCAGGAAGTTGTGCCCGAGGACGAAGGCCCGCCAGCGGGGGATGCCGCGGGAGCGGCGCAGGCAGAGCCAGGTGCCCAGCAGGCAGGGCAGGAACGACAGCGCGTACCAGACCAGGCCGCCGATGACGCCGGAGGCCCAGCCGTCGACGAAGGAGAACAGCTGGGGTGCGCGGGTGAAGAAGCGGTACCAGCCGATGTGGAACAGGACGCTCCACGGCAGGTCCACCACCCAGGGGATCAGCAGGTAGCCGGCGATCTCCAGCGCGCCGGCGTTGGAGAGGTGCGGTGAGCGCCAGGCCTCCACGATCCTGCGGCCTGCCGTCATGTGCCCCTGGTACCAGCGCACGCGCTGCCTGAGGAGCCGGCCGAGGGTGTCGACGCCCTGCTGGTTGACCGAGGCGGCCGGCTCGGTCTCCAGGTGCCAGCCCCGGACGGCGAGGGTGATGGCCAGGTCGAGGTCCTCGGTGAGCGAGGGCGACCAGGGTTCGGCGCCGATGCCGTCGAGCGCGGCCAGCCTGCTGAACTGGCCGTTGCCGCCGAGGCTCGCCGTGCGCAGGCGGGCGCGCCCGCACTGGGAGACGGCGGCCAGGGCCCAGAAGCAGTAGTCCTGGTACCACAGCAGCATCGACGTCCGGTTCCGGATCCGCACCGGCAGTTGCAGGCCGCCGACGCGCGGGTCGTCGAAGTGCGGGAGCACGCGTGCCAGCGCCCCGTCGCTGAGGCGGCCGTCGGCGTCCATGACGCAGACGATCACCTGGGCCGGGTCCTGGCCGCGCTCGGCGGCCAAGGCGCGCACCACGGCGAGCCCGGCGTTGAGCGCGGCGCCCTTGCCCTGGCGCGCACGGGGCAACTCCCGTCGCAGCAGCACGAGTTCGTCGCCTCCGGCGGCGCGGGCCAGCTGTCCGGTCGCGTCGTCGGAGCCGTCGTCGATCACGATCAGCGTGCTGCGGGGCTGGCCGCACAGGCCCCGGACGGTCGGCTGGATCACCGCCGCCTCGTTGAGGCAGGGCACCAGGTAGTACACCCAGTACGGGTCCTGGTCGGGGCGCCCGAGGTGGGGGCGGCCGTAGCGGGCCGCGCTCTGTGCCGGGAGGGCGAGCCCGCGTCTCTTCCACTCCAGCAGGCCGAGGAGCATCACCCCTCCCGAGTACGCGGCCGCGAAGCAGATGACGATCAGCGCGACGGCGCTGAAGGCGGGCCAGGTCATGGTGTCAGCGTTCCTTCCGGGCCGGCGCGTGGACCGGCAGGGGTGGGGTCGTCGGACCGACTCGGCGGCGCGCCGACCGGGACGCCCTGCCGCCGCAGACGGAGAAGAAGCCGGCGATGGCGGCGCTGACCCCGGCGATGATCATCACGGACCCGACGGTCGCGTGGGCCCAGCCGAAGCCGCCGGCTCCCCAGGTGTGGGCGGCCCATCCGATCATGGCGATCCTGGCCTGGTTGACGGCGAACACCGCGCCGGCCGCGCCCGCCAGGGCGACCAGGATCCGGACGAGCGGGAAGCGGCCGGTCAGGCCGAGGACGCCGGCCATGCCCAGCAGCGCGGCGATGGGCAGCGCGGCCGTGCACTCGGGCGTGACGGTGAGCCCGAACACCCGCGGGGTGTACAGGCCCAGGAAGATCGTCGCCGTGCCGTGGGGCACGTCGACGGTGCTGGAGGTGGCGTACCCCACCAGCGGCGCTGCGGTGTCGGCTTCCAGGTCCCGGAACCAGGTGTTCGCGGCGGCGAAGGCGACGGCCGTGGCGAGCAGGAGGAGCGAGACCGGCGCGCGGACGCCCCGGCCGGGTGCGGGGCGCCGGACCGGGCCGCCGGACGCCGGGCGCAGCGCGCCGCCGGAGGCCGGCGGCCCGGGCACGGGACTAGTCATCCCTGGAGGCCGCGCGCCTGCCGCGGACCAGCAGCAGGGCCAGCAGCGCCAGTCCGAGCACGAGCAGGGACGTGGCCGCGAGCTCCAGGGGCATCAGGCTGGCACCGGTGGCTGCCAGCGCTCCGCCGGTGGCGGCAGGACGGTACATGGAGGTGACTCCCTTTCAGCAGGTTCTGCGGACAGTGGACTTGTGCGTGCGGCTGCCTGCGCGAGCGCGGCGGTGCCGTCCTGTGCGACCGCCCGCGCGAGGGCCGCGATCCGTGCGGACGCGCGGCCGTCGCCGTAGGGCGAGGGCAGCGAGGCGAGCCGCCTGCCCAGCTCCCGGTCGGAGAGCAGGCGTCGTGCTGTGGAGCCGAGCTGCGGACCGGGCGGGAGCAGGGTCGCGAACCCGGCGGCGACGGCCTCGGGCCGCTCGGTGCTGTTGCGCACGACGATCAGCGGCTTCTTCAGGACGGTGCACTCCTCCTGGACCCCGCCGGAATCCGACACGAGCAGCGCGGCGTGCCGGGCGAGGCTGAGGAAGGCGGCGTGGTCCACGGGCGGCACCGGGTGCAGCGCCCGCAGCTCGCGTCGCAGCCCGAACCGTTCACAGGCCTGGACGGTGCGGGGGTGGGCCGGGAAGAGTACCGGGACGGGAAGGTCCGCGAGTTGACGGAGGATCAGGCGCAGGCGCGCGGGGTCGTCCGTGTTCTCGGGCCGGTGGAGCGTCACCAGGACGTACTCGCCCGGTCTCCTCCCGAACCGGTCCACCAGTGCCAGCGACTCCCGCGGAGCCGGCAGCGACAGGGTGACCGCCTCGACGACCGTGTTGCCGGTGAGCCGGATCCGTTCCGCGACCACGCCCTCCGCCAGCAGGTTGGCGACCGCCTCCGGCGTCGGCGCGCAGTGGACGTCGGCCAGGACGCTCACCACCTGCCGGTTGATCTCCTCCGGCATGGCGCGGTCCCGGGACCTGAGCCCCGCCTCCACATGGATCACGGGGATGCCCTGGTAGTGCGCCGCCTGGGCGCCCGCAGAGGTGGAGTTGGTGTCGCCCTGCACGATCACCGCCCCGGGCGGCTCGTGCTCGAAGCGGCGGCTGAGCTCGCAGATCATCGCTCCGATCTGGTGGCCCCTGGCCGTGCCGCCGATCCCGGTGAGCTGGATCTTCGGGGCCGGTAGGCCCATGCCTTCGAAGACGCCCGCGGCCAGCTCGGTGTCGTAGTGCTGCCCGGTCCAGACGACCTGGCAGCGGTCGCCGAGGCCCTGGATGACGCCCGCGAGTTTCACGATCTCGGGCCGTGTGCCGAGGACGACCGCGATCGGTCTCGGACTGGTCATCGGTGCGGCCCTCAGACCGCCGGGCGGCGACGGCGCCAGAAGACGTACCCGAGCACCGCGGGCACGGCGATGGCCCCGGCGACGCCGGCGACCTTCGTGTCCACCATCGGGACGCCGGAGTTGCAGGTCGCGTTGACCTTGAACTCCTTGGACTTGCGGCCCGCCGAGTCGTCCTCGAAGGCGACGTACATGCCCTGTGGGAGGGCGAGGGGCCCGGAGATGTCCTGGCCGTGCGGGGGTGTAGCGGTGAACGTGGCCGTGCCCGCGGCCACCTGGGTGCCGGGGTTCCCGGCGGTGCCCGTGAACACCGACCAGCTCAGTGCCTGGTTCGGGTCGAAGTCGAAGGCGTCGATGTAGAAGCAGCCCACGTTCGGGTCGTTGCTGTCCTTGTCGACGGAGGTGCTGATGTCGTGGATCTCGATGTGGCCGTTGTTGCCCGGGGGAGCGGCCAGCGCCGGGGCGGCGGGAGCGGCCACGGCGAGGAGGAGGGCGGCGGAGCCGGCCAGGGCCGAGTTTCTGACCCTGCGGCGTGTGCGGGAGGCGGCAGGCATGAGGGAACTCCCAACTGTCGGGCGTCGCATCGACGGGGAGGCTGTGCCAGGGCCGGGCCGCCGATACCTGTGCGACGAGTCCCTAGCCGAGGGGGAGCGGCGATCACGGCAGCGACGCAGCGGAGGAAGGCGTTCGGAGGAGCGGAACCACCCTGTCGGCTCTCAGCGGGGCGGGGCTTCGAGGCGGCCGAAGACGACGTAGCGCCCCGAGTGTCCGAACCGGGGCGTGCAGGTCGTCAACGTGATCAGCCGTTGTGCCGGATCCGCGCCCCGGCCCTGGTCGGCTGCCAGGACAGCGACATCCCTCGGGGAGACGTTCCGCGTCGCGGTCACGACGTATGTGTACACACCGCCACGGGCGGTGGCGGTGATCTCGTCCCCGGGGTGCACCAGCTCCGGCAGGTCGGCGAACGGCTCGAAGCCGGACAGTGAGGAGCGGTGCCCGGCGACCGCGAAGTTGCCCACCGCCCCCGGCGCCGCCGTGCCGGGGTAGTGCGCCAGCCCGCGGCTCAACTCCGCGTCGTCCGTGCCCTCGTAGACCGGGTACACCCAGGTCGGCCCCAGAGCCGGGATGCGCACGACGGCCACGAGATCGCCACGCCGCACGGGTCGTGCCGCCTCAGCGGCGTTGCCGGCGGCTGGTGGACGGGCCAGGGCGGAGGCGAGCCGGTCGGTCCGTGCCGCCTCGCCGGCGTCCGGAGCGGCGCCGGTCCCGACGCGCAGCCACACGGCGTACGAGCCGAGCGCCGTACCGGCCGCGAGCGCGAGGGCCGCCGCCATCACGAGCAGCAACCGGCGGACCGGCCGACCCGCGACCCTCGTCCGCATCGTCGCCCTCCCTGCCCAGCCGTCGTGCCGCTGCGCGCCAGGCTAGGTCGAGGGGGGAGCCGTCCCCGGGCGGACGTGCCGGTCTGCCCCAACCGGGGCTCGGTTCTCGCCCGTTCGGCGCATGCGGCGGCGGGGCGCCGCGCTGGGCGCCCCGCCGGGGGTGGGTCGTCCCGGCCGGTTCTTCTCGGCCGGTCGCGGGCGTCAGTCCTTGAGCGCGTCCTTGGCCTTCTCACCGGCCTGCTTGAGGTCGGCGGCGCTCTTCTCCGCCTGCCCCTTCGCCGTGAGCCGCTCGTTGCCGACGGCGCGGCCGGCCGCCTCCTTGACCTTGCCCTTGGCCTTCTTGCCCATGTTCTCAGCCTTGTTCTCCGCGCTCACGTGTCCTCCTGGTTCCGGCTACGTGCGGTCGCTGAGCGCGTGCCCGCCTCCCGGCGACCCATGCGCGGTCGATCGGGCCGCGCCCTGGACGGGTGTCCGCCTCGCGGGTCCGGGCAGCCGCCAGGCATGGCTGAACTTGCACCCCTCACCCCGCTCGCCCTGGTGACCGGCGCCTCCAGCGGCATCGGCCTGGAACTGGCCCGGCAGTTCGCACAGCACGGCTACGCCCTCGTCATCACCGCCGAGGACGACCGGCTGGACGCGGCCGCACGTGAGCTCCGCGAACTCGGCAGCCCGCTCACTGCGGTCCGCGCGGACCTCCGCACCCGCGACGGCGTGGAACTGCTGCTCGGCGAGATCGCGGCCCTGGGCCGCCCGGTCCGGGCCGCCGCGCTGAACGCCGGGGTCGGCGTCGGTGGCGCCTTCCTCGACACGGACCTGGAACGGGAGGTGGACCTGGTCCACCTGAACGTCATCGCCACGCTGCGCCTGGCCAAGCACCTGCTCCGGGACATGGCGGACAGGAACGAAGGCCGGCTGCTGATCACGTCCTCCATGGCCGCGACCATGCCCGGGTCCTTCCAGGCGGTCTACAACGCTTCCAAGTCGTTCCTGCAGTCCTTTGCCGAGGCGCTGCAGAACGAGCTGAAGGACACCGACGTCGTCATCACGTCGCTGATGCCCGGCCCCACCGAGACGGACTTCTTCCACCGCGCGGGCATGGACGACACCCGGGTCGGCCGCATGCCGAAGGACGATCCCGCCCAGGTGGCCCGCCAGGGCTTCGAGGCGCTGATGGCCGGCAGGAGCCGCAGGCCCGCGGGATCGCTGAAGACCCGCGCCCAGCAGGCCGTCAACAAGGTCCTGCCCGACCCGGTGAAGGCGGCCGCGCACCGCAGGCTCGCCGAGCCGGGCAGCGGCCGCCCCCGGCACCGCTAGTACTGCAACGACACTCCGTGACTGGGTGGGCTGAGGCTCGTTGTTCGTTGCGTGGTGGACGCGATAGTTGATGGTTGGTCAGGTGCCTTCGGTGACTTCGTGGCAGGGTTCGCGGGGCGTTTCGGTCGGGTGGAGCCGCGGCGGCGGATGGTGTCCTACCTGCGGGGATTGCTCGGAGAGAGCGAGCGCAAGAACGGTTGGACGCTGGCTGAGGCCGCGGGTGACAGCGGTCCGCAGGGGATGCAGCGGCTGCTGAACTACTACCGGTGGGACGCCGACGCCGTTCGCGACGACGTCAGGGCGGCTGTTCTCGAGCACATAGCGGATCCCGTGCGGGGAGTTCTGATCCTGGACGAGACCGGTTTCTTGAAGAAAGGGGTTCGGTCGGCGGGGGTGGCCCGGCAATACTCGGGCACGGCCGGCCGGATCGAGAACTCCCAGATCGGGGTGTTCCTCGCCTACGGCTCCCCTCTTGGGCGGGCGCTGATCGACCGCGAGCTCTACCTTCCCAAGGACTGGACCGCGGACCGCGACCGCTGCCGCAAAGCAGGAATCCCGGACGAGGTCGAGTTCACCACGAAACCGGATCTGGGCCTGCGCATGCTGCAGCGCGCGGTGGCAGCGGGGATACCGTTCGGGTGGGTGACCGCGGATGAGCTCTACGGGCAGACCGGGCGTCTTCGGCTGTGGCTGGAGGAACACGACGTCCCCCATGTCCTCGCCGTCCCCAAATCCCAGATGGTCATGACGATGGAGTTCTTCGGCCAGGCCCGCGCGCACCATCTGATCAGCCACCTACCCGACGACGCCTGGACACGTCTGAGCTGCGGGAACGGCGCCCACGGCCCCCGGGAGTACGACTGGGCCCAGGCCCCGGTCCGCCCGTGGCGCCGCGAGGGGTGGGACCACTGGCTGCTGGCCCGCCGCAGCCTTTCCGACCCCACCGACATCGCCTACTACATCTGCTTTTCTCCCACCGGGACCCCGCTCGACGACCTGGTCCGGGTTGCAGGGGCCCGGTGGATGGTCGAGGAATGCTTCCAGAGAGCGAAGAACGAGGCCGGCCTCGACCACTACCAGGTCCGTGACTACACCGCGTGGTACCGCCACATCACCCTTTCCATGGCCGCCCTCGCCTTCCTCGCCATCCTGAGAGCGAAAGCCAAAAAGGGGATGATCCAAACCGAACACATGATGCCCTCGTGCCCGTCACCATGAATGAGGCACGCAGACTTTTCAACCGCGTCTCCCAACCGGTACGCCACACCGTCAAGCACGTCCTCGCCTGGTCCCTATGGCGCAGAAAATCCCAAGCCCGCGCCAGGACAAGCCACTTCAAAAGACGCGGCCATCACGGAGTGTCGTTGCAGTACTAGAGCCTGTCCGGCGGATCTTTCCGGGTCGGCCCGCATCGTTCCCCACCCTTCGGGCGGGAGGTGCCCCCAGGCGCGGCCAGGTCCAAGGCGGCGGTGCGACCTCGTAGTGGACGTACCCGGGCGTTTCGACAACGCAGGGTGGGGACACCTCCCGGCCGGAGGGTGGGGGAGGCCGTGTCAGGCGGCGCGGGCCCGGGAGGATCGGCTGGTCGAGGGGCCCAACCCGGGATCAACTCGGGCTCTGCTCAAGGCGGTTCCAGCAGTCGGGGCAGCGGTTCCCGGCGGGGACGTCCGCCTCCCCCTCCGCCGGGCGGATGCCGTGGTAGCCGGCGACGGACAGGCCGCACAGCGCCTGCGTGCCGCCCTCGGGCACCACGTGCCACTGGTCCGCGCCGGGCTGGTCGTCGCCCGCGGTGCGCATCTCGAGTTTGAGCCAGTTGCGGTCCGTCATCGTCATGTCCCTCCGGTCGCCGTGGTGGTCGTTCCGTCGGCGGGACCGCCGGGACGGCCGTGTCGGTCGGCGGCTACCCGTGCGCCGTGGACCGAACCGGGGACCCGTCGGCGCGCAGCCGGGAGCGCGGCGTGAGCCCCGGAGCCGGGGGTAGGCGCGCGGCAGACGGCCGGGCCGGGCGCTCTCCGAGCGCCGGTCGAGCGGTCACCCGCCTGTACCGGCACGACGACAGGACGATCGCCATGAGCACTTCCGACCAGAACGACGCCCCGCAGGTCGACGACGAGACGCGGGAGCGGTCCTCCGAGCAGCGGAACATCACCGCGCCCACCCCGCCGGACGTCCGGGCGAAGGGCGAGGACGACGAGGACGACGAGGACGAAGGGGAAGACGTGTCCGGGCTGCCCTGGTCCGGTGCCCAGGAGTGACGGCGCACCGGGCACCAGTCCCGTGCCCGGCACTGTCAGCCCGTGGCGGGTGCCGCCGCGGTCGCGCCGGGAGCGGCGCCGTGTCGTCAGAGGGTGCCGCAGGCATCGGCCCGACGCCGAGTCGGGCCCCGTCCTGCTGACCCGGCGCGCTGACCTGTCCTCAGACCAGCTCCGCCTCAGGGAAGTTGGTAGTTGTCGAAGTACCACAGCGCGGCGCTGTACCACAGGACAGCGACGCTGGTGAGAAGCAGTCCGCCGGCCAGCGGGAGGGCCCAGCCCGGGAGCCGTCGACTGCGGACGAGCACCACCTTGGCCACGAACGCGCCGTAGAAGAAGCAGCCGGCGACGGAGTGCACCGCAACCCGGGCGGAGCCCAGTTGGACGCCGTACGCCATGACGCAGTGGACGGCGACCGGCACGGTGGCGGCGAACAGCACGAAGCCGACGAGGCGATGGGAGCGGGGGACGGCACGCGGCACCCGGCGCTGCCGGGGGAGCCGTCGGTAGAGGGCCACGGCGAGGCCGAGTTGGACCAGGCCGAGCGCGAGGATTCCGGTGGCCAGCTGCGCCTTGAGGGCGATGGCAGCGGTTCCGGAGTTGCCGAAGAGCGTCCGGGTGTAGTCCGGCGTGTGGTGGCGTCCGAACAAAAACAGGGCGGTGAAGACGGCGGCGCCCAGCAGCGCGGCCAGGACGAGCCGGACCGTGGTCCGGCCCGCCCGTCGCGAACCACCCTTGGTGCTCCCGGAGTTGCGGGGATCGGGGGCAGTCGATTCCATGATCACCTCCGGGCGGACCAGGGCGGTCGCCCTATGCCGCCCCGGTCAGCTGGTGTCGATCTTGGAGCCGCCGGGCGCGACGACGTACCAGCCTGCGCCGAACGCCTTGACGCCCTGTCCGTTCATGTCTCCCGGCTTGCTGTCGCCGGAGTAGGAGTAGAGCGGGTGGCCGTGGTAGGTGACCTGGGTGGAGTGGTCGGCGCGCATGGTCGTGCCGAGCAGCCCCGCGGTGACCCCGGTGCCCGCCTGCGGGGGGCCGGTGGTGGTGAACGGCGGCCAGGCGGCGGCGCAGGCGCCGGTGCACATGGACGTCGTCCCGGTGTCCTTCTCGAACAGGTACAGGGTGCGCCCCTGCTTGTCCACCAGGATCTTGCCGATGGAGGTGGTGCGCACCCCGACGGCGGACCCGCTCGCCGTCGACGCCGAGCCGGAGCCGCCTGCGGCGGAGGACGGCGCGGAGGAGGACGGTGCGGGAGCGGCCGTGGGGGAGGCGGAGGTGGACGGGGCGCCCACGGCGGCCTTCGTGGAGCTGTTGCTGCTGCAGGCGCCAGCGGTCAGGGCCACGGCCGCCAGCAGCAGCGCTGCCGCTGAGACTGGATGCTTCATGGTGGTTGTCCTATCCGGCGGACCGCGGAGGGGGTGCGGGCCGTCTCCCCGGCATACGCGTGCCCACCGGGGGAGGTTCACGGGATGTGGTCGCCGCGCGGGCCTGGCTTCACCGAGGAGCGGGGTTGCTCAGATCTCGCCCAAGTCCCGTGACGCGATCGCCCCCTGGGCAGCACCATGACCGCGACGGCGCCGTTCGGCGCCGCGAGCGGAGGGGGAGGGCGATGGGCGAGCTGTTCATCCTGCTGGTGATGGGCTTTGTCGCGCTGGCCGTGGTCGGCGTCGTGGTCGGCGTCGTGGCCGGCCTCGCCAGCGGCGGCGGCGGGCGGTCCGGCCACGGGCGCCCGGGCATGTGGGCGGACGGAGGCCGCGCCCTCGGGAACGACGACCCGACTGGCCTCGGCTACTCCGGCGGGCACGGTCACCACGGCCACCACGGCGGCCACCACGGTCACCACGGGCAGGAGCACGGCGGCTCCAGCTGGGGCGGCTTCGACGGCGGAGGCCACCACGGCGGCCACCACGGTCACCACGGGCAGGAGCACGGCGGCTCCAGCTGGGGCGGCTTCGACGGCGGAGGCCACCACGGCGGCCACCACGGTCACCACGGGCAGGAGCACGGCGGCTCCAGCTGGGGCGGCTTCGACGGCGGAGGCCACCACGGCGGCTTCGACGCCGGAGGCGGCGGACACCACGGCTGACTCCGCTTCGGCTGACTCCGCTTCGGCTGACTCCGCTTCGGCGGAGCCGCGCTGCCGTCATCCGGTGTCTCGACGGCGACGATGTCGCCCTCGCCGTCGCGGGAGCAAACTCGGGCCCGGCCGATGGCCGGGCCCGAGCATGTGGTGGGGGGCTGCCGAATCCGGCTGCCGAGTGGCTAGTTGAGGTTGGTGACCGCGGTGTTGTCGTTGTTGGCCGCCGCGTCCGCCGGCGGGAGGGCGGTGTTGTAGATGCGTACGTCGCTGATCTTCGCGTCGGCGTATTCGCCGTATGTGCCCTGGTACAGGCGGCGACCGAGCTGCACCGGACCGGCCGCGTTCCAGGTCGTGCCCGCGTAGGCCTTGCTGGCCGCGAGGCGGCCGTTGACGTACAGGCTCATCACTCCGCTGGTGGCGTCGTAGACGCCGACCAGGTGGGTCCACTGCCCGGCGACGGCCTTCGGGCCGTAGGTGGCGGTGAACGACGTACTGGTGGTGTCGTCGTTGTGCCGGCTGAAGGCCCAGACCTGCGAGCCGTGCGAGTAGTAGAGCTGGAAGCCGTTGGCCGCCGTCTCCCCGGCGTCGGACTGCGAGACGAAGGTGGAGTTGGCGGTCGTGGACAGGGCGTTGAGGTAGACCCACGCCGACACGGTGAGGCTCTGGCTGCTGTCCACCGCCGGGCCGCTGGTCGCGGCGTAGCCGGTGGTGCCGTCGAGACTGAGGACGGTGCCGCGGTTGGTGTCGGTGCCCCAGACGGCTCCGCCGTTGAGCGTGGCGTTCAGGCTTCCCTTGGCATCGGCGGCGGCGGTGCCCGAGCCGTCGTTGAGGAGCCAGGCGTGGACGGCGGTGTCGGTGACGGTGCCGAGGCTGAGCGGGCTGCCGAAGGCGGCGGTCGTGCCCGAAGGGGCGGCGCCCGGATACTCCGTCAACTGGCCGCTGGTGTCGGTGACATAGAGGTCGGGATTGCCGTCGGGTCCGGCGCCGGTGCTGTTGACGTCGCCGGGGGAGGCGAAGGTCGGGTAGACGGCGGCGGGCAGGACGGGGGCGAGGGCGGTGGCGGGGCTGGTGTTCCAGCCGACCGTCGCGCTGCCGGTCCAGTTCTGCGCGCTGGTGCCGTTGCAGGTGAACAGCTGGAGCTGGGTCCCGTTGGTGACGGAGGAGTTGGGGTCGTCGAGGCACTTGCCGGACTGCGGGTTGACCAGGGACCCGTTGGCTCCGGCCTGCCAGACCTGGGAACCGGTGCCGTTGCAGCGGTAGAGCTGGATCAGGGTGCCGTTGGCGGTGCCGCCGCTGGTCGCGTCCATGCACTTGCCCAGCACGCGCAGCGAGCCGTCAGCGGCCGCGGTCCAGGACTGGGCGCCGGTGCCGTTGCAGGTCCATACCTCGATCTTGTTGCCGTTGGCGGTCCCCGACTGGCTGTCGTCGGCGCAGAGATGGCCGCTGCTCGGGACGACCGCGGACTGCAGCGCGGTGCGCACCGGGGCGTGCAGCAGGGCGGGGACGTTCTCGGTCGTGCCGTCGGTGCGGGCGGCGGACGTGCTGAGCGTGAGCGGGAAGCTGTAGACGCTGCCTGAGGCGTTGTCACGCGCGAACAGCGTCGGGGTGCCGCCGCCCCAGACCCCGCCGGTGTTGACCGCACCGACGGTGCCGACGGTCAGGGCGAACCCGGCCCAGTCGCCGTCGCCGAGCAGCACGGGGTTGGTCAGTGCGGGGCCGGAGACCGCCTGGTAGAGCCAGAGTTGCCGGGCGGTGCCGCCGGGCTTGGTCTGGGTGACCAGGACGTAGTCGGAGCTGGCGTTGCCGACCAGGTCGCCGACGCCGGTGAGTCCGGTGACCTTGGACCAGTCGGCGGGCTGGCCGGCGGTGCTGCCGCAGCGCGTGGTGTCGGTGATCAGGCAGGCGGGCTGGTTGGTGATGTCGGTGTGCAGCCCGAAGGTGAAGCCGGCCTTGGCGGCCGGGTAACCCGGGGTTCCGCTGGGCGCGTTGAGGTCGTTGACGACGACGAACATGTGGCCCGCGCCGGTGCCCGTGCTGCTGTGGTCGTAGGCGAAGAGGTCGTCGACGGCGCCGCCGACCGCGCTGCCGCGGTGGGCGAGGTAGTAGTTGGCCCAGCTGTCGCCGGCCGGGCTCTGCGCAGCGGAGGACAGCAGCGCCGGGGTGACGTCCGGGGCGCTGTTGCCGGCGATCAGGTCCAGGTCGCCGGTCTTGGTCACGGCGGCCAGGTCGGGCACGCCGTCGCCGCTCAGGTCACCGGCCAGCACCTTGGTGGCCGGGTTCCAGGGGACGTAGAAGGTGTAGCTGGTCGGCACCTGGGAGAGGTTGCCGGCCTTGTCGACGGCCGCGACGTAGAGCGTGTGCACGCCCCAGTCGGGCAGGGGGGTGGAGACGGTGGCGGAGCCGGTGGGGGCGCCGGACGGGTCGTTGGCGCCGCCGGTGGCCGTGACGCTGCCGTCGTTGTCCGCGGCGGTGGGCTGTCCGTCGAGCTTCCACAGGAAGTGGTCGACGCCGCTGGCCGTGCAATTGCCGGCCGTGCAGGTGTCGGCGGGCAGCGGGTCGGCGGCGCTGACCTGGAGGCTGATGGCAGTGCTGCCGCCGGCGTACTTGACCGGGTTGGCGGTCCCGCCGCCGACCTGCGGGAACGACGGGTCGGCGGTGGTGACCGCCGGGGTGGCCGGCGGGGTGGCGTCGTAGCGGAAGTGACACTCGGTCAGCCACGGCGACATCAGGTGCAGGGACGAGTTGTCGTCCTCGGTCCGCACCCCCCAGCCGTAGTAGTGGCCGTCCTGCGGGGTGATGCTCGTGGTCTCGGTGCCGCCCGAGGCGACCCAGCCGACGGTCTTGTTGTTGACCGTTGTGGAGTGGCCGGTTCCGTCGTCCAGGGTGTTGTCCCAGACGTCGAAGACCGCGGCGAGGTTCTCGCCGGACATGTCGGTGCTCAGGTCGGCGGAGAAGGTCACTCCGCCGGCGCCCGAGGCGCCGATCCAGCCGGTGCCGCTGTTGTTGCAGCCCGGGCCGGTCGGGTTGATCGACTGCGGGGCCGTGTGCAGGTTGGTCGGCGTGTTCGGGGGCACGTCCACCGTGGTGGTGACGCTGATCCGGGTGGAGAAGCGCAGGAAGTTGTCGTTGGAGCTCGACTGGCTTTCGTCGCCGCGGAGGGCGACGGTCCACACCGTGTTGCCCAGGTTGATCATCTTCTGGATGGGGGTCTTGGTGTCGAAGACCGCATCCTTGTTGCTGCAGCTGGAGCTCGGGTTCGAGCCGGAGGCGACCGTGGTCGAGGGGACGGTGTAGGTGGTGTCCTGGCTGCTTGGCTGGTTGTTCCAGTCGGTGGACGAGTAGATCGTGGCGTGGTCGCCGCCGCCGACGGTGTGCAGGTACACCGGCTGGTTGTGGGTGCAGTCCCAGCTGGCCGCGTAGGTGTCCGGCGCCGTCAGCTGCGACTTGGTGACCACCGCGTTGGTGGGGATGTTGGTCGGCAGGGACAGCGCGTACAGCGAGCGCTCCAGGCCGACGCCGCAGCCGTCGCCCCACTGCATGTAGCCGGCGCCCTCACCGGCGGTCTGCGGGGTGTCGTACTGCGGGGAGTCGGCGCAGGAGCTGTTCGAGTACACCTCGTCGTAGTGGTTGCTGGCGGTGGTGCTGGTGGGATTGATGGAGGGGTCGATGTAGACGGGGAAGTGCACTCCCGGCCCGGTCAGCAGGCTCTGAGGGGGTGTCAGGGTCAGCTTGCCGCCCGAGACACCGAGGCCCACCGCCGCGACCTGCGCCCCGCTGCCCGGAGCGGACGCCGTGGACGTGGTGGACCCGTCCGCGTCGGCCGGGCTCGTCGCCGCGCCGGTGGTCCGGGCCTGCCGGGCCGCCGGGGCGGCGGTGCCGGGCGTGCCGGAGTCCCACATCACCGGCCTGGGCGCGGTGAACCGGACCTTGCCGTCCGCTGAAGTCGCCTGCAGGTCACCGGCCTTGTCGGTGCCGAGGGTCAGGCCCTTCGCGGAGGTGGACAGCGTCAGTCGCCGCAGTGCGGGGTCGGCGGCCGCGGCCGCGTCGTGGACGACCAGGGTCTCGGCGAATCCGCCTTGGTCGGTGACCCGTACCGACAGGTCCACGCCGGGCAGGACGGAGGGGTACAGCGCCGTCGCGCCGTCAACCGTGGGTGCGGGGAGGCGGAACGGCAGCGTGTAGGAGACGGAGTGCCCCGCCGGATCCGTCATGGTGGCCAGCGGGCCGCTGCCGCCGCCGGAGAGGGTCAGCCCGCTGGGCGTCGCCTCGGGGCTGTAGCTGCCGTCGCCGTTCGCGACGAGGGCCGCGGACACCGGGCGCCAGGCGCCGTTCCGCTTGACCCTGGCCGGGAGCAGCGAGTCCGTGAAGGTGAAGGAGCCGTCAGGGTTGGCGGTCACCTGCTGGGTCTCGGTGGTGGCCGACTCGACCGCCACCGGCTTGCCGGTGGCGGCGGCCTGGGCCGTCGCCCGCGCCATCGCCGAGTCGCTCGAAGTGGACGGGCCCGTTCCCGCGCTGGGTGCGGGGTCCGGCAGCGGCTCGCCGGCCGCATGGGCGGGAGCTGCCAGACCGCCGAGGGCCATCGCGGCGGCGAGGGGCACGAGTATCCAACGGGGCGTCAGGTGCGCTCTTCTGCGCGGGGTTTGGGCGTTCGCCGCAGTCATGGACGTTGTCGCTCCAAGCGATCAGGCCAGGTTCGGCGTGACATATCTCACGTCTGAACCACGAGGCGGGACGGTGCGGTGTCCGGTTTGCCGGACAAAGTCGATCTTGCGTTTGCCATAGACCTGACACATCGGACATTTGCTGATGCGGCGTCAGAGCACGAGGCCCGCACAGGGTATGGCGCGGTCCCACCAGGCTCAATAGCCTCCCGGTTACCACTCAGAGCTGTGAGTGGCATGTGTCTCGGCAGCTCCACCCTCGGGCTGCCTGGCGATTCGGGGAGTGGCATGGCTGGCAGACGTCGCTGGTTCGCGAGCGGGCGCAACCGCGGGTGGGGGCGGGCCGCCACCGCCCTCGCGCTGACGGCGGCGTTCAGCGTGACGGCCCCGCTGGGTGTGGCGCAGGGGGTGACGGGCTATCACTTCAAGGGGACCGTGTGGAACCCGCGGCCCCTCCCGTCCCTTCCGGTCGTGCGCGGCCACGCGCTGACGGACGCGACGGCGACCTCCCTGACGAAGGGCGGCCACGGGCTGCGGCGCTACCAGGCGAAGGCGCCGGCCTGGCCGGCCGCCGGGGCCACCACGGTCGTCCTGACCGCCCCCGCCGCCACGGCCACCGGCGCCGGATCGTCCGCTTCCCCCACCGCATCGGCGCAGGCGCAGGCTTCCGCTGCCGCCGCCCAACGGGCCGCGGCCGCAGGGCACTCGGGCGACGCCGTGCCGGTCTCCGGGCCCGTGAAGGCGTCCGGCCTGCCGGTGTGGGTGGGGCCCGCCCCGACGGCCAAGGGCGCGAACCGGAACGCTGCGCGGGGCGCCACCCCCGCTCAGGTGCGCGTGCAAGTCGCTTCGCACCAGCAGTCGTTGGCCGCCGGTGCCAACGGCATGCTGGTGGGTCTCCAGCGTGCCGACGGGGCGGCCGGCCCCGGTGCGGTGCAGGTGGTCATTGACTACGCCGCGCTGGCCAAGGCCTACGGCGGCGGCTACGGCTCCCGGCTGGCGCTGTTCGCGTTGCCGTCGTGCGCGCTGTCCACGCCGTGGGTGGCGGCCTGCCGCACCCGCACGCCGCTGGCCTTCACCAACCGGGCCGGCGCGGACCAGCTGGTGACCACCCTCACCCTGCGCAACGGCACTGCGGCAGGCGGCAGTTCGACCGCGTCCCGCGGAGCGGGCCCGACCGCCCTGGCCCCCATGGACACCTCCTCCAACATGTCGCTGGTCGGCGTCTCCTCCGCCGACGCCGGCTCGCAGGGCAACTACGGCGCCACCTCGCTCAGCCCCTCCGGCTCCTGGCAGGCGTCCGCCACCGGGTCGTTCACCTACTCCTACCCGATCGACGTCCCGGCGGCGATCGGCGGCAGCGCCCCCAACGTGGCGTTCTCCTACGACTCCCAGTCGGTGGACGGGGAGACCTCGGCGCGCAACGCTCAGGCGAGCTGGATCGGCGACGGCTGGAACTACCAGCCCGGCTTCATCGAGCGCTCCTACCGCGGCTGCGGCTCGCTGCTGAAGTCCGACGGCAGCCACGTGCTCAAGGGCTCCGGCGACGAATGCTGGGTCGGCGACAACGCGACCATCTCCTTCGGCTCCCACTCCGGCCAGCTGGTGCCCACCACCAAGGACAGCTCGGTGCCCGGCATCGTGGCGCAGTGGAAGCTCCAGGGCGACGACGGCACCGTGGTGCAGGAGCTGTCCGGCGCACAGAACGGCCTCTACCAGGGCATCTACTACCGGGTGCTGTCCACCGACGGGGCCATCGCCTACTTCGGCGCCGACCACGCCCCGGCCTCCGCCGCCGAGAACGCAAGCCCGCAGTCCGGCACGCCGACCGACCCCTCCACCCACTCCGCGTGGGGCGAGCCGGTGCTGCACCCGGTCTCCGGCGACCCCTGTTATAACTCCGGCGACGACACCGCGTCCACGTGCTCCAGCCCCGAGGGCTGGCGCTGGAACCTCGACTTCACGGTCTCCCCGACCGGCTTCGTCCAGCGCTACGACTACACGCAGGAGGAGAACTACTACGACCTGGGCGGCGGCCAGGCCGCGTCCGGCAGTTCCGGCACGCTGACCAAGTACACCCGCGGCGGCGTGCTGTCGAAGATCTCCTACGGCTACCAGCTCGCCGACGAGCTGGCCGGCCGGACCCCCGCCGCCGAGGTGGACTTCGTCACCAAGCAGCGCTGCCAGACCAGTTCCAGCTTCGACTGCACCGCCGCGATCGACGACTCGAACGCCACCAACTGGCCGGACGTCCCCTTCGACCTGGCCTGCGAGTCCGGGGACACCACCACCCTGCCGCCCGGGTCGACCAGCGTCCCGGCCGGTACCTGCATCACCGCGTCCCCGAGCTTCTGGACCACGCTGCGGCTGGACCAGGTGGTCACCAAAGTCCACGTGATCGACCCGAGTTCGCACGCGGACAAGGGGATGGTGCCCGTCGACAGCTACCAGCTCGGCCAGGTCTACTCCGACGCGGGCGGCACCGTCGACCCGGTCACCGGCACCACCGTGGACCCCAAGGACGCCGGGTCGCTGCAGGCGGTCATGTGGCTGCAGTCGGTCGCGCACACCGGTGACGCCGACTCCTACGACGGCGGCAACAGCCCGGTCACCCTCAACCAGGTCTCGTTCACGGGGACCGAGATCGACAACCGGGTCAACGACTCCAGTCCGGCGGCGCCGCCGTTGTACCGGCCGCGCATCGCCTCCATCCAGACCGAGACCGGCGAAGGCGTCGCCGTCGAGTACAACAGCACCCCGTGCGCGGGGCTGACCCTGTCGTTCGACCACGCCGACACCAACACCAACTCCTGCTACCCGGTGTACTGGACGCCGCCGGGCAACTCGCAGCCGGTGAAGGACTGGTTCAACAAGGTCACCGTCCACGCGGTGTACGTCAGCGACCTGACCATCGCGCACACCTACGTCCCCGGCCAGACCAAGGTGGTGGCCGGGTCCGCCCAGCACGTCTCCGTGTACTCCTACGGAACCCCGGCCTGGCACCGCGACGACTCCGCGGAGACCGACGACCAGTACCGCACCTGGGACCAGTTCCGCGGCTACCGCACCGTCACCGTCGAATCGGGCGACCCGACCACCAGCGACCCGATCACCCAGATCACCACGACCTACCTGCAGGGCATGGACGGTGACTACACGTCGGACGGAACCCAGCGGTCGGTGAAGGTCCCGGACTCCGTCGGCGACAGCGTCACCGACAGCAACTGGCTGGCGGGCACCGCCCTGGAGACCGACACCTACACCCAGGCCGGCGGCACGGTGCTGACCAAGACGGTCACCCCCGTCTCGAACACGACGCAGACGGCGTCGTCGCCGCAGACCCCGTGGACCGACTGGAACAGCACTGACTTCCCCGGCACCACCGAACCGGCACTGTCCACCCTGCCGCCGCTGACCAGCCACCGCGGCACCAACACCACCAGCCGCACCTACGCCCTCCTTGCGAACGGCACGTGGCGTGAGAACCAGACCGTCACCACCGACGACAGCCAGGGCCGACCGTCGACCGTCGACGCGACCGCCGACGTGACCGGTACCGCCCCGCAGGAGGCCTGCACCACCACCACGTACGCGGCACCCGGCAGCGGCAACCCGATGATGCTGACCTATCCGGACCAGGTCACCAAGGCCGCCGGCTCCTGCGCCTCGCCGACCACCCTGCTCTCCGACCAGCAGATGTACTACGGCGGCGACGGAACACTCAGCGGCATCGGCACCTTCGGCCAGGTCGACCAGACCGGCCTGGTCACCGGCACCCGGATCGCCACCTCCTGCACCACCGGCGCCTACTGCACCGGCAGCAACGAGAACTGGCGCACCACCGCCGCGATGAGCTACGACGGAGCCGGACGCATCACCCGTACCCTGGACGCCAAGGGCAACCCCACCGGCACCACCTACACCCCCACGTGGAACGGCGCCGGTGGCAACACCAACCCGACCACCATCGTCTCCACCAACCCGCAGGGCTGGACCACCACCAGCAAGCTCGACCCGCTGCGCGGCCTGGCCACGGAGAACACCGACGCCAACAACCGCGTCACCGACTTCACCTACGACGCCCTGGGCCGGCGCACCGCCGTCTGGCTGCCCGGCCGGTCGATGAGCGCCAACGCCGGCTCGCCCAACGAATCCTTCTCCTACTCGGTCAACCCTGGTGCGGTGCCCGCCCCCGGCGGCACCATCACCAACCCCGGCGCGCCCACCTCGGTGACCACCAACGTGCTGCGCGAGGACGGCAGTTACGCCACCTCGATCAGCATCTACGACGGCATGCTGCAACTGCGGCAGACCCAGGCCAGCCCGCAGGGCGCGAGCACCAGTGGCCGTCTCATCAGCGACTTCTTCTACGACTCGCACGGCTGGCAGCGCCTGTCCTACAGCGCCTACTCGGACCCGAACAACCCGCCGTCCACGACGATGTACGCCGCGGACGAGACCACCGTCCCGGCCGAGTCGGCGACCGTCTACGACGGCAGCGGCCGGGCGACCGCCGAGGTCCTCTACCACCAGGGCGTAGAGCAGTGGCAGCGGGCCACCAGCTACCCCGGCGCTGACGAGACCGACACCAGCCAGATCGAGGACGCCACCGGCAAGGTCATCCCCAACGGCGGCGGCACCTCCACCAAGACCTTCACCAACGCCCTGGGCCAGACCACCTCCAGCGTGGTGCAGAACACCGACAGCACGGTCAAGCTGACGGGCGGTCAGATCATCCCCTCCGGCACCTCGCTCGCCTCGGGCTCGGTCCGACTGGCGATGCAGGCGGACGGCAACCTGGTGCTGTACGGCGTGGCCACCGGCAAGTCCCTGTGGGCGACCGCGACCAACGGCAACGCCGGCGCCTACGCCCAGTTCGGCACCGACGGCAACCTGCACGTGTACAGCTCCACCGGCAGCAGCCTGTGGAACAGCGGCCTGGCCGCGGCCAGTGGCTCCGTGCTGAAGCTGCAGACCGACGCCAACCTGGTGATCTACAACAGCGCCGGGACCGCCGTGTGGTCCAGCGGCACCTACCACAAGGCGGCCGAGGCCGACGCCACCACCAGCTACACCTACACGCCCGCGGGCCAGGTCGCGTCCGTCAAGGACTCGGCCGGGAACACCTGGAGCTACCAGTACAACCTGCTGGGCCAGAAGACCCAGGCGACCGACCCGAACACGGGCACGTCCTCCTTCGGGCCGTACGACGCGCTGGGGAACCTGGAGCAGACCACCGATCCCCGCGGCCAGGTGCTGTCCTACCAGTACGACTGGGACAGCCGCCTCGTCGGCAGCTACACCGGCCCGTGGTCGGCAACCCCCTCGGACGCGAACCGGCTCACCGAGTTCACCTACGACACCCTCGCCAAGGGCTACCCGACCGCGTCGATCCGCTATGTCGGCGGCAAGACCAGCGGCAAGGCGTACACCGAGGCCGTCACCGGCTACGACACCGCGTACCGGCCCACCGGCACGACGGTGACAATCCCGGCCGCGGACGGCTTCGCGGCGGCGGGCCAGACGACGGCGCCGTCGAGCGGCACGGTCACCTACACGATGTCGGCGAGCTACACCCCGAACACCGGGCTGCTCAACTCCACCACGTACCAGGCGGACGGCGGCCTGCCCGCGGAGACCGTGAGCTACGGGTACTGGGGCACCGACCGGCCCAACGGCTTCGGCTCCAGCATCTCCGGAGCCCCGGCGTACCTGGTGCAGACCGGATACGACGCGCTGGGCCGGGAGACGCAGGCGAACTACCAGACCCTGGCCAGCGGCAAGCAGTTCGCCACCACCGCGCAGTACGACGACACCACCGGCGCGCTGACGCAGACCAGTTCGAGCCTGCAGACGCTGACCTCGGCGCTCGACGTGGTCAACTACCGCTACAACCAGGCCGGCGAGCTCACCGCGATCGACGACCTGCAGAACAACTCCACCCACGACACGCAGTGCTTCAGCTACAACTCGTTCGATCGGCTGACCCAGGCGTGGACGGACACCGGAGGCCTGGACCACTCCGGCGCCACCGACCCCACGGTCGGCGACATCGGCGGCTGCGCCAACGCCGCCCCGCAGGTGTCCGCGACCGCGCCGATCAAGACCACGAGCGTGGGCGGTCCGGCCCCGTACTGGCAGTCGTACACCTACGACCTGCTCGGTGACCGCACCGGCATGGTCAACCACGACACCGGCGGCAACGCGGCCAACGACACCACGCAGACCATGGCCTACCCGGGCGCCGACGGCACCACGGCCGCCACCCACCCGAACCAGGCCACCAGCGTCACCAGCACCACCCCCGGCCTGGGCACCACCACGACGACCCCCAGCTACGCCGATCCCGCCTTCGGCAACACCAACGCGGGCGACACCGCCTCCCGCACCAGCAGCGGGCCGCTGGTCACCAACTTCACGCTCTCCAGCGGCGGGAAGCTGTGCGTGGACGACGCCTCCGGCTCGACCACGGCGGAGAACAAGGTCCAGATCTGGACCTGCAACTCCACCAGCTCGCAGCAGTGGACCCTGGCGTCCGACGGCACCGTGCAGCTGACCGGCAAGGGCGTATGTCTGGACACCGCGGGCGACGCGACGGCGAACGGCACCAAGGTCGTCATCGACGCCTGCGACCACACCAAGTCCACCCAGCTGTGGAAGCCCACCCCCAGCGGCACTCTGGTCAACCTGGCGACGCCGAGCAGCAGTCCGCTGTGCCTGGCCGACCCGTCGTCCAGCGCCACCACCGGCACCCAGCTGGTGATCTGGACCTGCGGCAGCGGCGGCCAGACCTGGACCAGCCCCGGCGCCGGCCAGACCCTCGCCTCGCCGCAGACCTTCACCTACGACGCGGAAGGACGCACCAGCACCGTCACCGACGCCGGCAGCACCGGCGCGCAGACCAGCAGCTACCTCTACGACGCCGACGGCAGCCTGCTGGAGCAGACCACCAGCCTCAACGGCGTCGCCCAGACCCGGATCCTGTACCTGTTCGGCGGAGCCGAGCAGATCACCCAGTACGTCGCCAGCAAGTCCTGGAACGCGCTGCGGTACTACCAGGGCACGGACGGCACCACCCTCACCCGCTCCAGCAGCGGCAGTCTGACCTACCAGGTCGCCAACGGGCAGGGCACCGCGGAGACGGCGATCGACGCCACCACGCTCAACGTCACCCGCCGGTACTTCGACCCCTACGGCAAGCCCCGCGGCGCCACACCCGCCAGCTGGGTGAGCACCGACGAGAACCACGGCTTCCTCGGCAAGCCCACGGACGCCAACACCGGCCTCGACCTGCTCGGCGCCCGCGCCTACGACCCGGTCCAGGGCCGATTCACCAGCGCCGACCCGATGTTCGAGGCCGGCGACCCGAACCAGATGGGCGGGTACACCTACGCCGCCGACAACCCGGCCACGGCGTCCGACCCGTCCGGTCTGATGATCCCGTCCGACCCCGGCTGCGACGGCCCTTGCGGCGGCGGTGACAGCGGCGGCGCGACGGGCGGGGTCTGCACCTGCCAGTGCCAGGGCACCTGCGGCCCCGGCGCGGACACCAAGACGACGAAGAACACGACGACTGTCGTCACCACGACGACCACGACCACCACCACGTCCAGCAACGACGGTGGCTGCCACGGCTTCTGGAGCTGCCTGGGCAGCGTGGTCACCGACGTCGTCGAGGTGGTCGTGGTGGTGGTGGTCGTGGTCACGGTGGTCGCCGCCGTCACGGCGTGTGCCGAGACGGTGGTGGTGGCACCCGCCTGTATAGCCGCGGCAGGGGAGGCCGCGGGCGCCGTGGGCGGCCTGGTCGGCGGCGCCGGCTGCGTCGAGATGGGCTGCGCGGGCACCGGTGCCGACCCCGCCGCTGACGAGCCGAGCAGTACCGGAAGCACCACCGGCTCCACGGAGGCCGACCCACCCGCGGCGACGTCGGGCGGCGGCTCGACCTCGGAGGAGCCTCCTCCCAGCAGCGGCTCGGCAGCCACGTCCTCCAGCGCCGGCAGCGCGGCCAAGGCCGCGAGCAAGGGCGGCTCCGCGGACGACTCCGCCGCCTCGACGAACGCCACCAACGACAGCACCGCGGCGCCCTCCACTCCGAGCAAGGGGGCGAGCGGTACCGCGGGTTCGGGAAGCGGTGGGGAGTCGGCAAGCTCCTCGACCGGCGCGATGAGGAACTCCCCCCGGCAGAGCCGGTACGGTGAGACCTACGTGACTCCCAGCACCCCGCACCTGAAGGCGCTGATCAACCCCACGAACGGCAGGGTCAACTGCGTCGCCTGCGCCATCGCGACCGACTCCACGATGGCCGGCAACCCCGCCTCGGCCATCCC
Source organism: Streptacidiphilus monticola (assembly GCF_042658505.1). Taxonomy (NCBI): domain Bacteria; kingdom Bacillati; phylum Actinomycetota; class Actinomycetes; order Kitasatosporales; family Streptomycetaceae; genus Streptacidiphilus; species Streptacidiphilus monticola. The sequence goes on from NZ_JBHSQJ010000026.1 coordinate 32,351, forward strand.
GGGTGGCCCGTTCCCCATCAGCAACATCACCCGGTACAGCGGGCGGAGTCCCTCATCCGGAAAGCTCGCCGGCATCATCCAGCGGATGCGGATCGCCGGTCCGGGCGCCCGCGCCATCGTGGTCGGCACGCGCAAGCAGCCCGACGCGGACGGTGTGCAGGGCCACGCCTTCAATGTGATCAACTACCATGGGCTCGTCGTGTTCCTGGACGGCCAGGGCGGTTTGGCAGATCCGGTTGACACCTTCGTCAGCTACATGCTCTGGAGGACGAACTGATGGTGGGACCCGACCAGGCGCTCGAGATCGCCCAGGCATTCCTCGACGGTGAGAACCTCGAGCGGTACGGATACACGCCGATGGTGGACACCAAGTCGTTGTCCGAGCTGGACGGCAACTACGTCGTGGCCTGGAACACTGAAACATACCTGCGTACACGGGACCTGACGGAATCCCTCGCCGGCAACATCCCGCTCTTCATCGACGGGGCGTCCGGCGAGTGCAGGTACGCGACGGACGAGGAGAGCCGTCGGTACTTCCGCGGGTGATGGCTCGCGCAGACGCGTGGCGGGGAGCTTTCGCTCCCCGCCACGCGTCATGATGCCTCCGCGCGGACCGGTGGTTGACCCTCCCCGCAGTAGCCCGGGTGCGTCCTCAACGCGGTCCGATGTCGAGGGGTTCGAAGGTGACCACCGCCGTCGTGCCCGAGACCGTGAGCGGCTGGGGCGGTGCGAAGGCATCCGGCTTCAGCAGGAGGGCATCGAGGCGGGTGAGGGTCACGCCGAGGGCGGGGAGCGTGGCGGTGCCTTCGAGGACGACGACCAGCGTCGTCGTGGTCCCGGCGGCGGGCCCGGCCGTCGCGCCGGGCAGCTCAGTGCGGGCCTCGCGCACGATGCCGACGCGGGCGGAGACGCTGTCGCGGCGGGTCATCACGTTGAAGTCCACGATCGCGCCGCCCAGCAGGCGACAGTTCGTGACGGCATCACCGGGGAACGCGAACGGACGGAAACGATCGGCCAGTTCGTACGTGACGCCGTCCACAGTGAGGGCCATCCCGGGCCCCTCCACCACGGTGATGACCCGGTCCACGCCCGGGAAGGAGGAGAAGGGACCGCCCTTGGCCACGTCGGCGAGACTGACCCGCCAGTCGAAGGTCTCCAGACCAGCGCCGGCAGGGGATGCGGCGATCTCCCGGGTCACTCCGCCCCCGTTCTTCCAAGGCGTGGCCTTCCGGTCCGCGGCCCGCAGTACCTGCGTGGTCTCCATGAACGGTCCCCACTCCCGTCGTCCGTGTCGGTCAAGCCCAGGGCGACAGGCTAGCGCCGGGTGCTGCCGCCCCACCGGACGGCCATCGCCTCCGGGCTGATCGGGCAGGTCACTGCCTCGAGCCGGGCGGGCTCGGCCTGCTCGTGTCAGGCCAGGGCTGAGGACGCGTCCTTCAGCCCTGGCCTGACGGTGCGTCAGCGGCTGTGCCAGGGCAGCCGGTAGGCGCGGTACGAGGTGACGCCGTCGGGAAGGCGGGCGTCGAAGACGAGGGCGCCGTGCCGGTCGAACTCGGAGACGTAGGGCAGGGAGCCCCAGCCGACCAGCGTGTGCCCGTCGCGCAGCGGCTGGGCGTCGCCCTGGGACGAGGCGCTCAGCCCGTGCGGCTGGTCCAGCGACGAGACCAGCGTCGCGGTGCGCCTGCGCAGGTCGAGCTGCAAGGTGACGGCCCGGCTGTAGGGGAGTTCGGCGACCGCCCCGGCCCCGGTGTTGGCCGCGCCGGCCGACTCGTTGTCGAAGAGGCTGTACCGGCCGTGCCCGAGCGGCTCCGGGTCGTGCTGCCAGGCGAAGACGGCCCCGGCGCTGTTCAGCGTCTGCCCGCCGGCGGCCTTGAGGGTGAACGTGCTCGCCTTGCCGCCCAGTTGCCACAGCACAGTGCCGCTGCGGCGGTCGATCTTGTAAGTGGTCCAGGTGTTGCGGGCGTCCACCAGGAGGTTGCCGTCGGTGTCGACCTTGACGGCGTTGATGTGGAACCAGTCCCAGGGGGTGATGGCCGAGGCGGGCAGGGGCTGCTCGCTCTGCGCGTAGGGGACGTGTTCGGCGGCGTCCCACTGGAACAGCACCCTGCCGGTGCGGATGTCCACCTCCTGCACCAGCCCGTCGACCACGGCCTGGTGGGCGCTGCCGCCCAGGGAGGTCAGGTCCGCGGTCTTCTTCGCGTAGACGAGGACGAGGGCGGTGTCGCGCGAGGTGATCAGGAACTCGTGCCCGTCGGCGGAGTAGCCGTTGCCCGCCCTCACCGTGGCGAGGGGGCGGTAGTGGTCGTCGTAGACGACGTCCTCGCCGGTGGCGAGGCCGCCCAGGCCGGTGCCCTGCCACCAGGTGAGCACCTGGTGGCCGCGGTAGCGCTGGGTGCGGAAGTCCGCGGCCGAGAGCCCGGCGGGGAGGGTGTGCGACCAGACGGTCCGGCGGCCGTCGCCGCTGAGGATCTCGACGCCGCTCGCGTAGCGGGAGCCGGTGCCGGAGACGCTGGGGGAGAGGAAGAGATCTCCGCCGGCCGCGGCGCCGTGGGTGGCCGGGGTGAGGGTGGTCAGCGGTGGCAGGGCGGGGGCGTCGGCGGCGCGCGCGGCGGTGCCNGGCGCGGGCCCGGCGGGTGGGACGGGACATCGGGTGCCTCCGGAGGCGAGCAGCGGGAACCGGCCCGCGGCCAGGCCCGGAGGGCCGCGACGGGTCGGCGCAAGGGAGGGAACGCCCGTCGGTGCGGGCGGAGTTGACGGCGCGTCGAACCTGCGCCGCCGTTCAGGCGGTGGGCACGCGAGTGCCGGCGATGTCGTGCGGGGTACTGGGACTGGGCTCAGGAACAGAGCGCGCTGCAGACCCGCAGCAGGTCGACGTGGCGGCGGGCGGTGCCCAGCTCGAAGGCGCCGGCGGACCGGTAGCGGCGGCGGTGTGCCGTGGGCGGCATTCCGGTCCTCTCCTCTGGGTCCGACGGGCCGGGGTCGTTGATCACCGTAGCGGCGTCGCGGTGGACCGGGCAACGCGACGCCCGGCCTGCGGCCGCTTTGTCATCTGGCCGCAATGTGCCCGCCAGGAACGGCCGTTGCTCGGCGCCGGGTTGTGGGGGTGCAACGCTGCCCCCGCCCGGAGAGCGTCAACCGGCCTGCGGGCGGGCGGAATCGGGGTCGACCCCGGCGACGCGCAGGGCGAGGAGAAGCTCGTCGTGGAGGTCGTCGCTGAGAGCGAGAGCGGACTCACGGAGGAGGGGGACCAGGAGCGCGGGGTCGGTGCGGGCCACCTGGGCCGCCTCGGCCGTGGAGCGGGTACGCAGGTAGGCGTCGACGACGGCCCGTGCGGCCGCGGGGCGGCCCTGCGTCGTCAACCGCAGGACGGCGTCGCCGATGGCGGCGGCAGGCCGCGCCATGCCCTGGCGCAGCAGTCGGCCCCCGTCCGCCGAACGGCCCCCGTCGGTCAGGTGTTCGGCCGCTGAGAGCACGTCTTCGGGCGGCAGGGCCGCCGCCTCCCAGAGCAGGGTCGTCCAGTCCGTCGCCAGTCCGGCCGCTTCCAGCCGCCGGGCCAGCAGCGGCAGTCGCTCGGCCGGGCCGTGCGCGGCTTCCACCAGCACGGCGTGCGCCTGTCCGCCGCGTCCGTCGGCCCGCAGGTGCCGGAGCAGGTCGACAGTGTGGCTGACCGCCTCGCGGTCGGCGTCGTCCACCACGGGTGCGGCGGGAGCTGGTGCGGGAGCGGCGGC
>NZ_JBHSQJ010000027.1:0-3934 GCF_042658505.1 Streptacidiphilus monticola
TGACAGGGTGGCGAGCTAACCAACTGCTCCACGGGGCCATGTGCATAAGGCTTATGCACCGGCACTGCGCTACTGCTTACTGCGTGCCCCCAACGGGATTCGAACCCGTGCTACCGCCTTGAAAGGGCGGCGTCCTGGGCCACTAGACGATGAGGGCTTAGGGACCCTCCCGGCTTCCTTGCGGCCGTCGGGGACGTTCAGAAGCATATGGGATGGCGGCCGGATCGCCAAAATGGCTTTGTGCTGCAGATGACGCGCGAGCGGTTCGAGGAGCTGGTCGGCGAGGGGCTGGACCGGATTCCCCCGGAGCTGACCCGGCTGATGGACAACGTCGTGGTGCTCGTCGAGGACGAGCCCGAGGGCGCGGACCCGGGGCTGCTGGGCCTGTACGAGGGGACGCCGCTGACCGAGCGGGACAGCTGGTACAGCGGGGTGCTGCCGGACCGGATCACGATCTACCGGAACCCGACGCTGCGGCTGTGCGCGACGGAGGAGGAGGTGGTGCACGAGGTGGCGGTGACCGTGGCGCACGAGATCGGGCACCACTTCGGCATCAGCGACGAGCGGCTGCACGAGCTGGGCTGGGGGTAGCCGGCGGCCAGGCCGTGTCCTTTTGCGGAGGAGGGGCGTTGCTCTCTTCGGAGCGGAGTGCCCCGGGGCCGAGGAGAGGGCGGGCGTCGTGCGGGTGAGAACGGTGGCGGCGGGAGCCGTGCTCGTGGCCGGGCTGGCGGCAGCGCTGAGCGGGTGCATGGAGGTGGGCCCGGGTGCGCATGCCGGAACTGCCGTGGCGCCCACGCCGGGTGACGGTGTGCCAGTCGGCACCTCGGGGGACGGCACCGGGCACGTGCGCACCGGCGCGCGGCACGGCGAGACGCCCAGCGCCTCGGCCTCCGGCGCCGTGCCGGTCGCCGGCCGGACCCCGGCGCCCTCGCCGCAGTCGACGGACGGCCGGGCCATCCCGACGCCGGTCACGCAGCCCACGCAGGCGCCGCCCAGCAGCGCGCCCACCACCGCGCCGCCGACCACCCCGGCCGCCTCGCCGAGCAGCGCGCCGACCACGCCGCCGGCGACGCCGGACCCCGGGCCGAGCGACAGTCCGTCGGGCGCGGCGCCCTCGACGAGTCCGAGCTGACGCCCGGACGGGCGGCGACGTGACGGCCGCCACGGGCAGGGCGTTTGGCGGGGGGTGCGGGGCTGGGCTATCTTGGTAGATCGTTGTCTGATTCCATCTGCCCGGCGCCGTGAAACAAGGCGCCCCTGGCGCGTACCGGCACTCCGTGGCTGACCGCATCGAGGCGGTCGTTCTGTGAACCTGCGGATCTTGGCGCGTGCCGATATCCGGAAGGTTTTTCATGTCCCTCGTTGACGACGTCAGCTTCGCCATGCCCGAAAACGGCACGGACGAGACGCCTGCCACCGACACCACCCCCGAGACCGACACCCCCACCGTCACCTTCGGCGACCTGGGCCTGCACCCCGAGGTCGTCCGTGCGCTCGCCAAGCGCGGCGTGACCACCCCGTTCCCGATCCAGGCCGCCACCATCCCGGACGCCCTGGCCGGCAAGGACGTCCTCGGCCGTGGGCGTACCGGCTCCGGCAAGACGCTGAGCTTCGGCCTGCCGCTGCTGTCCCGCCTGGACGGCGGCCGCACCCGGGCCAAGCACCCGCGCGGCCTGATCCTGGTCCCCACCCGCGAGCTGGCCATGCAGGTCTCCGACGCGCTGGAGCCCTACGGCAGCGTGCTCGACCTCAGCCTCAAGGTCGTCTGCGGCGGCACCTCGATGCCCAAGCAGATCTGGGCCCTGGAGCGCGGTGTCGACATCCTCGTGGCCACCCCCGGCCGCCTGCGCGACCTGCTCGACCGCGGCGCCTGCAAGCTGGACGAGACCGAGGTCGTCGTCCTCGACGAGGCCGACCAGATGGCCGACATGGGCTTCCTGCCCGAGGTCACCGAGATCCTGGACAAGGTCCCGGCCGGCGGACAGCGGATGCTCTTCTCCGCCACGCTGGAGAACGAGATCGAGACCCTGGTCGAGCGCTACCTCAAGGACCCGGTCACGCACGAGGTCGACCCGTCCGCGGGCGCGGTCACCACGATGACCCACCACGTGCTGGTCGTGAAGCCCAAGGACAAGGCGCCGATCACCAACGCGATCGCCGCGCGCAAGGGCCGCACCATCGTCTTCGTCCGCACCCAGATGGGCGCCGACCGCGTGGCCCAGCAGCTGCGCGACGCGGGCGTCAAGGCGGACGCGCTGCACGGCGGCATGACCCAGGGCGCGCGCACCCGGACCCTCGGCGACTTCAAGGACGGCTACGTCAACGTCCTGGTCGCCACCGACGTCGCCGCGCGCGGCATCCACGTGGACGGCATCGACCTGGTGCTCAACGTGGACCCGGCCGGGGACCACAAGGACTACCTGCACCGCAGCGGCCGCACCGCGCGGGCGGGGCGGTCCGGGACCGTCGTCACGCTGATCCTCCCGCACCAGCGCCGGAGCACCTTCCGGCTGCTGGAGGACGCGGGCGTCGAGGCCTCCCGCCACATCGTGGGCGCGGCCTTCGACGCGGACGTCGCCCGGATCACCGGTGCCCGCTCGCTGACGGAGGTTCAGGCCGAGTCCGCGGCGAACGCCGCGAAGCAGGCGGAGCGCGAGGTCGTCGAGCTGACGAAGGAGCTGGAGCGGGCCACCCGCCACGCGGCGGGCCTGCGTGAGGACGCCGAGCGTCTGGCCGCCCGCGCCGCGCGCGAGCGTGCCGAGCTGGGCCTGGACGCGGAGCCGGCCGAGGGCACGGACGCTGAAGCGGCCGACGGCCAGGTCGAGTTGACGGCCGTTCAGCCCGCCGAGGGCGGCGACGGCCCGGCGGTGGCGGAGACCCGTGCGCCGCGCGAGGAGCGTTACGAGCGGGCGGAGCGGACCGAGCGCTTCGAGCGCCGGGACCGTGAGGACCGGCGTGAGGACCGGTTCGAGCGTCGGGACCGTGACGGTGACCGTGGTGGGTTCCGTCGGGACCGTGACGGCGATCGCGGTGGCTTCCAGCGTCGGGACGACCGCGACGGCGACCGCGGCGGCTTCCGTCGCGACCGTGAGGACCGGTTTGAGCGTCGGGACCGTGACGGTGACCGTGGTGGCTTCCGTCGGGACCGTGACGGCGACCGCGGTGGCTTCCAGCGTCGGGACGACCGTGACGGTGACCGTGGCGGCTTCCAGCGCCGGGACGACCGCGACGGCGGGTTCCGCCGCGACCGCGACGGTGACCGTGGCGGCTTCCGTCGGGACCGCGACGACCACCGTGGTGGCTTCCAGCGTCGGGACGACCGCGACGGCGGCTTCCGCCGGGACCGGGACCGTGACGACCGCCGTCCGTCCTTCGGCCGCCGCGACGACCACCGTCCGGCCGGCTCCGGCGGCTTCCAGCGCCGCGACGACCGCGGCGGCTTCCAGCGCCGCGACGACCGGGGTCCGCGCGGCTTCGGCGGCAGCGGCGCGGGCGAGCGCAAGCCGCGCTGGAAGAACTGAACCACCCGTCGACCGCACGGCGGTCGGCACGACACGGCGAGGGCCGCTCCCGCAGGACGGGGGCGGCCCTCCGGCGTTCCGCCTCCACAGCGTGCGCCGGCAGACGCGGCGCGCGCCCGAACGGGCGGAGCGCCGACGAGGCACACAGGCGGCAGTCTGCCGTACTCCCATCGGGGCGCTCCGCTGCCCTCAAATGGGTATTAAGTCCGCCCTCGGGCGACCGTAGGGTCGGTGGCGTCGAAAGACTTTCCGATAAATAGGGGAGGGAATCGTGCATTCGATTCGCGCCATCCGGACCGCGCTGACGGCGGTCGCCGCCGCGGCCGTCTCGCTGAGCCTGACCGCCAATGCCGTCGCCGGCCCGCGCATCGCGCCCTCGCGTGGTGACCGGGGGGCGGTGGACACGGTGGTCG
>NZ_JBHSQJ010000028.1:0-22482 GCF_042658505.1 Streptacidiphilus monticola
CACGGCACTGAGCAGACCGGGCACATCCACACCATGCTCCGTCTGGAAGTTGTAGAGGCCCAGCGTGATGACCTTGGTGCTGTCGGACTGGGTGAGGATCAGCGGGAAGAGGAAGCCGTTCCAGGCCTGGAGCGCGGAGAAGACCACGATGGAGGAGAGCCCGCCCTTGGACAGCGGCAGCACCAGCTGCCAGAACACCCGCCAGGGGGTGGCGCCGTCCATGGCCATGGCCTCGTACAGCTCGCTGGTGATGTCCCGCATCGCGCCGGTGAGCACCAGCGTGCACACCGGCAGGCAGAACGCGGCGGTCGGCAGGATGACGCCGATGAGGTGGTCGTAGAGGCCGGCCTTGCTGATGACGTAGAACATCGGCACGATCACGGCCTGGGCCGGGATGGCCAGTCCGAGCAGGAAGACCCGGAAGACCGTGGTGATGGTCCGGCCCCGGGCGCGCACGATGGCGTAGGCCAGCGGCGGTACCACCAGCAGCACGATGGCGACCACGCTGACGGTGACCACGAGCGTGTTGAGGAAGTCCTGACCGAACCCGTTGGAGAAGTCGTCGATGTAGTTCTGCAGGGTCAGGTGCGACGGGAAGGTCAGCGGGCCCTGCGAGGAGTAGTTGGACCGGGTGCGGAAGGTGGCGATCAGCAGCACGTACAGCGGCAGGCCGACCAGGCACAGCCAGACCAGGGAGCCCAGCCCGGCAAGGTAGTTGGGGCGCTGCCGCATCACAGTCCCTCCGTGGTGCTGCGCATCTTGTCGTAGCCGGACAGGCGCACGACGGCGAGCGAGATCAGGGTGGCGACCACCACGAGCACCAGGGCGACGGCCGAGCCGGAGCCGAAGTCGAAGCTCTTGAAGGCCTGTTGGTACATGTAGAAGGCGCTGACGGTGGTGTCCGTGCCGGGGCCGCCCTGGGTGAGGATGAGGACGGTGTCGAAGGTGGTCAGCCCGCCGACCGTCATCAGGATCACCGACGTGATCATGGTGTTGCGCAGCTGCGGCAGGGTGATGTGGAAGAACTGCCGTACCGTTCCCGCCCCGTCGATCGCGGCGGCCTGGTAGAGCACCTGCGGGATGGCCCGGGCGCCGCCCTGGTAGAGCAGCGCGTGCATGGGCGTCCACTGCCACATGCCCACGAAGGTGAGCACGGCGATGGCGCCGCTCTGACTGCCCATCAGGTTGCCGTCGCCGAACAGCCAGGTCAGCTGGGAGGGCACACCGAAGTTCGGGTCCAGGATGGCGCGCCAGACCACGGAGATCGCGGTCGCGGACAGCAGCAGCGGGACGAAGAAGATCGCGGACAGCACGGCCCGGTTGCGCTGGTGCCCGGCCGCCCAGACGCCCAGCAGGATGCTGACGGGGGTCTGCACGACCACGCCGAGGACGGTGAGCAGCAGCGTCAGCCAGACGCTCTGGGTCATCACCGGGTCGTGGATCAGCTTGGTCCAGTTGGCGAAGCCGTTGAACCGGGGGGCGTCCACGCCGTCCCAGCTGGTGAAGGAGAGCACCGCGACCAGGACCAGCGGCACCAGCGCGAAGAGCAGGAAGAACACGGTCGCCGGCACCGCCCAGGCCAGGCCCGGGCGGGTCACCCCGACGCCGCTGCCGCGCCGCGCCCGGAGGCGGAGGCGGCGGCGGCCGGACTCGGCTGCGATGGAGAGAGCACTCATGGCATTCGCCTCAGGAGGTGGGCAGGGCCTGCATGGCCTTGATGAAGCCGTCCGCGTCGAGCTTGCCGTCGAAGAACTCCTGCACGGCGGTGTGGATCGGCGTGTTCGCGGCCGGCGGGTAGGCCTGGTCCCAGGAGAGCTGGAACGACGGCGCCGCCTTGACCAGGTTGTACTGGTACTTCGAGTAGTCCGGGCTGGCCGAGGTGTCGAGGAACTGCTCGGTGTTGGTGGTCGTCGGCAGGTTGCCGATGGCGAGCTGCGCCTTGACGAAGTCGTCGGAGTACATGAGCTTGAGGAACGCGGCGGCCGCGTCGGGGTGCTTGGTCTTCTTCAGCACCGAGTAGAAGTTGTTGGTGTTGCCGACGACGTCCGCCGGGTCGCCCTTGCCGCCCGCGATGCTGGGGAAGTTGCTGTAGCCGAGGTCGTTCTTGGCGAAGTCCGGGTTGGCGTCCTGCTGGGTGGCGTACTCCCAGGAGCCCATCAGCTCGAAGGCGGCCTTGCCCTTGGCCAGCAGCGCCGGGGAGCCGCCGTCGGTGAACTTGACCGAGTCGAAGTTCGAGCCGAACGCGCCCGCGTCGACGAGCTGCTTGAGCATGCCGAGCGCCTTCTTGGCGTCGTCGCTCGCCCAGGCGCTCTTGTCGCCGGCCAGCACCTTCTGGAACAGGCCGGGGCCGGCCACCCGGTCGAAGACGTACTCGTACCACATCAGCGTCGGCCACTGGTCGCCGCCGCCGAGGGCGATCGGGGTGATCCCCTTGGCCTTGAGCACCTTGACCGCGTTGAGCAGGTCGTCCCAGGTCTTCGGGACGCTCAGCCCGGCGTCGGCGAGCACCTTCTTGTTGTTGAACAGCAGCACCGGCTGGGTGCCGCGCATCGGGATGCCGTAGGACTTGCCGTCGATCACCGCGGTGTTGAACACCGAGGGCAGGAAGTTGCTCTTCAGCCCCGGGTCCTTGGCGATCATGTCGTCCAGCGGGAGCAGCAGGCCGGACTTGACGTAGGGCTGGATGGAGCCGCCGCCCCAGTTGAAGAAGATGTCCGGGGCCTGCGGGGTGTTGATGATCGTGTTGAGCTTGGCCTGGTAGTCCGCGCCCGGGATGGTGTCCAGGACCGCCTTGACCTTCGAGGTCTTGTTGAAGGTGTCGACGATCTGCTTCTCGACCTTGTTGCTGGCGTCGCCGTAGACCAGGACGTGGATCACGCCGGAGTCGCCGCCCGCGGAACTCCCGCTGCCGCTGCCGCATGCCGTCAGCCCCAGCGACGCCACGGACAGTCCGACTGCGAGAGCCAACACTCGTCTGTTCATCGAACACCTTCCTAAATGTTTCGCCTTCATTGCCGAAAGCATTGCCCTGCGGGGACGCTAGGTCCCCGATCCCGCAAGGGTCAACCCCCGCAACATCGGGGTAACCGAAGCGTGATGTTGACCGCGGGGTTGACAAGAGCGCAGCAGCCGTGGCCTATGCTGCGCACATGGATAAAGTCGATGACCTGGGACGCGTGACTCTCGCGGACGTGGCCCGCGAGGCGGACGTCTCCGTCTCGACGGTTTCGAAAGTTCTCAACGGACGTACCGACGTCTCACCCGCAACCCGCGAACGGGTCGAGGAGCTGCTGCGCCGCCACGGCTACCAGCGCGGCCCCCGCTCGGGCGGGGACGCGCCGCTCATCGAGATCGTCTTCCACGAACTCGACAGCCTCTGGGCCATGGAGCTGCTGCGCGGCGTCGAGGCCGTCGCCAACGGATACGGCGCGGGGGTCGTGGTCACCCACAGCGGCTCGCGCCACGCGCCGGGGCCGGAGTGGATCGACGCGGTGGTGCGCCGCCGTCCGCTCGGCGTCGTACTGGTCTTCTCCAGCCTTCCGCCGGACCTGAAGCGGCAGTTGCGCTCGCGCGCCATCCCCTTCGTGGTGATCGACCCGGCGGGCGACCCCGAGCCGGACGTCCCCTCGGTGGGGTCGGCCAACTGGGCCGGCGGCCTCGCCGCCACGCGCCACCTGGTCGACCAGGGGCACCGGCGTATCGGGATCATCACCGGCCCCGACGACATGCTCTGCTCGCTGGCCCGGCTCGACGGGTACCGCTCGGCGCTGACCATGGCCGGGATCGAGCCCGACCCGGGCCTGGTCGCCTTCGGCGACTTCCACGCCGAGGGCGGCTACGCCAGCGCCCGCGACCTGCTGGCCCTGCCGGACCGGCCGACGGCGATCTTCGCCGGCAGCGACCTGCAGGCTCTCGGCGTCCTGGAGGCGGCCCGCGTCGCGGGACTGCGGGTGCCCGAGGACCTGTCCGTCGTCGGCTACGACGACCTCGACATCGCCAAGTGGACCAGCCCGGCCCTGACCACCGTCCGCCAGCCGCTGCGGGAGATGGCCGAGCAGGCCACCCGGCTCATCCTGCGGTTGCGTGAGGACGAACCGCCCACGCCGACGCGGCTGGAGCTGTCGACGACACTGGTCGTCCGCGCCAGCACCGCGGCGCCCCCGCCGCGATAGCCGCACTGCGGTCGCACGGACCGCGGGTCGTGCGACCGGTGGTCGGCGGTGTCCCATCCCGCGCTCCGTCCCGGTGATTTGCATGCAGGGATGACAAATGTCGCCCGGGTGTTCGGGAATTGGCAAGTATCGATTCGGAGTCGGCGCCTTCCGTCGAGAGTTTTCGAGGCTTCTCCGGTGCTGGGACGAACGGCCAGGTCAGCGGTGCCGCAACAGGCGGCGCTCGCCCGCGGCGACGGGGAAGCCCAGCGTGTTCCCCTCCGTCGGCAGCGGGCAGGTGAAGTGGTCGGCGAAGGCCGACGGGGGAAGGGCCGCCCGGTTGAAGTCCACGAGCGTCCGGCCGTCCGCGTCCGGCGCAGGCACCTCGACCACGCGGAAGCCGCACGCCTCCCCCGCCCGGGTGGCGTCCGCCATGCTGACGCTGAGCGCGCCGTCGGCCGCCCGCTGCACGGCCACCGCGTGCGCCTGCGCTCCCCGGCGGAACGTCAGCTCGCCGGCCAGCACGGTCGCGCGCCGGCGGCCGTCGCTGTGCAGCACCCGGACCGGGCCCTCCGCCGGGAAGGGGACGTAGCGCGCCGGAACCGCCCAGGACGGGTCGTAGGGGAAGGCCGCGATGCCCGCGAAGGCGGAGCGCGCCCGGGAGGCGGGGTCGAAGACGCGCACTGCGTACCGGTCCTCGCGGACGATGAGCTGCAGCAGCCTCCCGCCTTGGCTGACCCGCGGCGCGCCCGGTCCTTCGTCGGGACAGAGCCGGACCTCTCCTTCCAGGGGCGCGTCGTCCACCGCGATGCCGTCGTGTCTCGCGGCGGTCAGCGTGACCTTGCCGGCCTGCTCGTCGACCGTCCAACGGCCGGGCAGGGCCCAGCCGTTGGCACGCTGCTCGTCGAGCCACCAGGTGCCGGTGAGGGCGAGCGGCCCGTAGGGCGCGCGGGCGCGGACCACGCGCTCCCCCCGCCAGGACGCCCAGGCCTCGACTGCGGATTCGGTGGATTCCAGGGCGGCTTCCATGACTGCTCCTCTGCGCAACAGGGGTCGAGCGGGCAGGCGCGGCGAGACCGCCGGCGACGGCGGACCGCGCACGGGCATACCGGCCGTCAGGACACGGACCGGAGGCGGGACGCGGGAACGGCCTGCAGGCGGCGGCGGTTCGACACGCCGGGCGGCTCCCGGAACCGGATCAGCGGCGATGCGAGGCGGACCACACCCGACCGAAGTCGATGTGGCCGCGGATCACCAGCGGCTGTCCGGAGGACGTCATGAGGTCCAGTCCACCAGCCCCCTGACGTGCCGTCAACACCCCTGCAGCGCAGGGCGGAACGCGAACTTTCCGGCGATGCGCCCCCATCGCGCACGAACACCGATTGCAGGTACATGACGATTTCATGACAGAAACGAGCCACCCCTGGCGGTGGGGACACCCCTGCCCGACAGTGGATCGCGTGCGCACCGGCGCACGTCCCTCGTCCCTGGAGAGCCTCGCGCCGTCATGGTCCGCTACCTCGCGCGCAAGACGACCGGCTGGCTGCTGATGATCGCCGTCGCGACCAACGCGACGTTCTTCCTGGCCAGTTGGTTCCTCGACCCGCGCTCCGACTACCGCAGTCTGCGGCCGGTCCGCACCGAGCTGCAGATCGACACCGCCCTCGCGCCGTACGGGCTCGACCCGCGGCAGCCCCTCGTCGAACGCTGGTGGCACTGGCTGGTCGAGGTGGTGGTCCGCTTCGACTGGGGCAGGTCCCCCACCGGCATCCGGGTCAACGGCGAGATCGGCTACCGTGCCCTGGTCAGCGGCGAGTTGATGCTGCTGGCGACCGTCCTGTCGGTGCTGCTCGGCGTCGCCCTCGGCGTCTGGACGGCGTCCCGGCAGTACAGCTGGGGCGACCGGCTGGCGCAGACCGTGTCGGTGGTCCTCTTCAACATCCCCACCGCCGTCATGGCGCTCGCAGTGGTCTTCGTCGCCATCTGGCTCAACCAGCACGCCGGGCTGCACTTCCTCTACGTCGCGGGCGAGAACTCCCCTGACGTGTCCGGGTTCTGGCCGACGCTGGGAGACCGGCTGCTGCACCTGATCCTGCCCACGGTGACGCTCACCCTGATCGGCTACGTGGGCTACCACCTGACCCAGCGGTCGCTGCTGCTGGACACCCTGGACGCGGAGTTCGTCCGCACCGCCCGGGCCACCGGTCTGACCCGGGCCCAGGCCATCCGCCGGCACGCGCTGCGGGCCTCGCTCATCCCGACGGCGACCTCGGTGGCCTTCAGCATCCCTGCGATCTTCACGGGCGCGGTGATCACCGAGAGCATCTTCGGCTGGGACGGTATGGGCCAGTACTTCGTCCAGACCATCGGCAAGAACGACGTCCACGGAGCCGTCGCCACGGCCGCGTTCGGCGCGGCGACGACCGCGGTCGGCGCCATCCTGGCCGACCTCGCGACGGTCTTCCTCGACCCGAGAGTCCGGGTGAGCTGACCATGGCAGCACCGACCTCGGCACCGCAGCCGCCCGGGGCCGCCGGACCCGGCGCCGACCTCGGAGCGGACCGCCGCACCGAGCCGACGGACCGTCAGGAGGCCTCCTGGGGGCTCGGCCTGGGCCGCCTCTACCTGCGGCGCTTCCTGCGCAACCGCCCCGCCCTCGCGGGCACGGCCGTCTTCCTCGCCCTCGTCCTGTTCAGCCTCCTCGGCGGCAGCTTCACCCACTGGCAGTACACCGACACCGACTTCACCGCGCTCACCCAACCGCCGGGCGCGGCGCACTGGTTCGGCACCAACCAGGGCGGCAACGACCTCTACGCGGAGGCGGTGCACGGCCTGCAGCGCTCCCTCGTCATCGCGGTCAGCGTCTCGGTGTTCACCCTGGTGATCGCCGCCGTGGTCGGCGCGGGCGCGGCCTATCTGGGCGGCCGGGTGGAGAAGTCCGTACTGGCACTGATCCACTTCCTGCTGGTGGTGCCCTCGTTCCTGATCCTCGCGCTGGTCTCGCACCGGCTCGCCGGCGACTGGCGGGTGCTGATCCTGGTGCTGACGGTGTTCGGCTGGATGGGCACCGCCCGCGTCGTCTGGTCCGTCTCCACCTCGCTGCGCGAGCGCGACTACGTGACGGCGGCGGAGTTCATGGCCGTGCGCCCGTTCCGGATCGTGCTGCGGCACATCATCCCCAACCTCGGCTCGCTGCTGATCCTCAACCTGACCCTGGGCGTGGTGGCCACCGTGCTCAGCGAGACCGCGCTGTCCTTCCTCGGCTTCGGTGTGCAGACGCCCGACGTCTCGCTGGGCACCATGCTCGCCGACGGCTCCGGCTCGCTCACCAGCGCGCCCTGGCTCTTCGCCGTCCCCGCCGGGCTGGTGGTGCTGCTCACCGTCTCCATGGCGCTGATCGGCGACGGACTGCGCGACGCGCTCGACCCGACCTCCGCGACCGGTGCCTCAGGAGGCATGTCATGACGCGCCCCACGCCGCTCCTGCCGCCGGACGACGCCCCGTCCGCCGCCGCGGTGGGACCGGGGAGTTCCGCCCCGCAGCCGGTGCTGTCCGTCCGCGACCTGCGGGTCTCCTTCCCGTCCGAGGCCGGGACCGTGGAGGCCGTCCGCGGGATCGGCTTCGACCTGCTGCCCGGCCGCACGCTGGGCATCGTCGGCGAGTCGGGCTCCGGCAAGTCCGCCACCGCGATGGCCGTGATGAACCTGCTGCCCCCGACCGCCCGGTTGGCCGGTCAGGTCCGGCTGCACGGACGCGAGTTGGTGGGACTGAGCGACCGTGAACTGTCCCGGATCCGCGGCCGCGAGATCGGCATGGTCTTCCAGGACCCGCTGTCCGCGCTGACGCCCATCTTCTCCGTGGGCCGCCAGCTCAGCGACGCGCTGCGGGTCCACCAGGACCTCAGCCGCGCCGCCGCCTGGGAGCGCGCCGTCGAACTCCTCGACCTGGTCGGCATCCCCGACCCGCGCGGCCGCGCCCGCTCCTTCCCGCACGAGTTCTCCGGCGGCATGCGCCAGCGCGTCGTCATCGCGCTCGCCGTCGCCAACCGGCCGTCCGTCCTGGTCGCCGACGAACCCACCACGGCGCTCGACGTCACCGTGCAGGCGCAGATCCTCGAAGTCCTGCGCACCGCGCAGCAGGAGACCGGCGCGGCGCTGCTGCTGATCACCCACGACCTCGGCGTCGTCGCGGGCTACGCGGACGAGGTGGCGGTGATGTACGCGGGGCGCATCGTCGAGCAGGCCGGCGTGCGCGAGCTGTACCGCCGTCCGACCATGCCGTACACGGCCCGGCTGCTCGCAGCCGTGCCCACGGTGGAGGCTGGCGAGCGCCGCCCGCTGCTGCCCATCGGCGGCGAGCCGCCGTCGCTGGTCGCCCTCCCGGACGGCTGTCCGTTCGCCCCGCGCTGCGCGCTGGTCACCGACGCGTGCCGCACGGCCGAGCCGCCGCTGCGGCCGCTCGCCGACCACGGGTCGGTCGCCTGCGTCCGCGCCGACGAGGTTGCCGCGGGTGGACTCGACCCGCTCCAGGGCCCGTTGGCGGAGCCGGTGGACGGCCCGGCGCCGCTCGCCCCGGCCGGCGCCGACGCGACCGGGACGGAGCCGACCGGGACGCCCGAGGTGCTGCTGACGGTGGAGGACCTGGTCCGCACCTTTCCGCTGACCCGCGGCGCGCTGCTGAAGCGCCGCGTCGGCACGGTGCGGGCGGTGGACGGGGTCTCCTTCCAGGTGCGCGCGGGAGAGACGCTGGGCCTGGTCGGCGAGTCCGGCAGCGGCAAGACCACGACCCTGCTGGAGATCATGCGCCTGCGCCGGCCCGAGCAGGGACGCATCGAGGTCGCCGGCACTGACACCGCCGACCTGCGCTCCGCCGCCCGGATCCGCGAACTGCGCGGTGCCGTCCGCATCGTGATGCAGGACCCGCTCGGCGCGCTCGACCCGCGGCTGCCCGTGTCACGGCTGCTCGCCGAGCCCCTGGAGGCCATCGGCCTGCCCCGCAGGGAACTGCGGCCCCGGGTCTTCGAACTGCTCCGGCTGGTCGGCCTGGAGCCGTCCATGGCCGACCGCTTCCCGGCCGCGCTCTCCGGCGGGCAGCGCCAGCGCGTCGGCATCGCGCGAGCCCTCGCCGTCGAACCGCGGCTGCTCGTCCTGGACGAGCCGGTGTCGGCGCTCGACGTGTCGGTGCAGGCGGGCGTGCTCAACCTGCTCACCCGGCTGCAACGGGAGCTGGGCCTCGGCTATCTGATGGTGGCTCACGACCTGGCCGTGGTCCGCCATGTGGCGCACCGGGTGGCGGTGATGTACCTCGGCCGCATCGTCGAGTCCGGCCCGACGGAATCCGTCTTCGCCCGTCCGCGCCACCCCTACACCCGGGCCTTGCTCTCCGCCGTGCCGGTGCCCGATCCGGAGGTGCAGCGCCACCGGGAGCGGACCGTCCTGGAAGGCGAGCAGCCCGGCGTCTCCCCGGACGCGCGCACCCTGGGCGGCCCGGCCGCCGCCACCCGCGCCGGCTGCGTCTTCGTCGACCGCTGCGCCCTCCACCGCACCCTCGGCGAGGAGTTGCGCAGCCGCTGCCGGACCGAGCAGCCGCAGCTCACGACCGCCGCCGACGAGACCGCCGAAGGATCGGCCGTCGCATCCGGCGCCGCCGACCACCGGTTCGCCTGCCACGCCGGCTGACCGCCGCCGGGCCCGCCCATCCTCCCTCCGACCGACAAGGACCGCTCCATGACCCGTGAGAGACTCGCCCTCCCCCTCGCCGCCCTCGCCGCGGTCGTCGCGCTCGCCGTCACGAGCTGCTCCTCCTCCGGGAGCACCGGCTCGTCCGGCGCGAGCGGCAGTCCGACGGCCCCGAAGGCGGCGAGCGCGGCGGTCGACTACAACCCCCAGCCCTACGACCGGGTGCGGACCGGCGGCACCTACACCACCGCCGGAACCTTCGACGACCAGGGCAACCCCTTCGACGCCGACGCCACGCTCACCGCGGCCCGGATCTGGTTCTGGTACAACGCCGACGCCATCACCTACTCGCCCACCGGCGACGTCCAGTACAACCCGGACTACTACAGCCACGTGGACGTCAAGGTCTCCGGCGGGAACCAGGTCGTCACCCTCACCATCAACCCGAAGGCCGTCTTCAACGACGGCACCCCGATCGACTGGACGGCGATCGAGGCGACCTGGAAGGCGAACAACGGGTCCGACCCGAAGTTCAACGTCTCCTCGACGGACGGCTACGACCAGATCACCTCGGTCAGGCCGGGAGCCGACGCCAAGCAGGCCGTCATCACCTTCAAGGGGGTGGACGCCTCCTGGCCCGCGCTCTTCTCGACCTTCCTGCACCCGAAGGCCGCGACGGTCGCCAACTTCAACGGCGCCTACCTGAAGAAGGCCAACCCGCAGTGGGGCGCGGGCCCTTACACGGTCGGCACCTGGGACACCCACTCAGGCAACGTCACCTTCGTGCGCAACCCCAAGTGGTGGGGAAAGCCCGGCAAGTTGGACAAGCGGGTGTTCGTCAAGCTGGACTCCACCGCGGCGGTCAACGCCTTCCGCAACGGCCAGATCGACTACACCGCCACCGGGTCCGCCGAGGGCCTCAAGCAGATCAGCGGCATCAACGGCACGCAGATCCGGCGCGGCGGCAGCCCCTTCGAGTACTCGCTGTACCTCAACGCCAAGTCCCCGGTCCTGTCCGAACTACCGGTCCGCAAGGCGGTGTTGGAGGCCATCGACCGCAACCAGGTGGCCCGGATCGAGTTCCAGGGGCTCGACTACTCGGAGCCGCTGCCCGGCTCCGGCCTGCTGTTCAGCTTCCAGAAGGGGTACCAGGACAACGTCTCCAAGGTGCTGAGCTACTCCCCCGCCGATGCCCGGAAGGAACTGGACGCGGCGGGCTGGACGGCCGGCTCGGACGGCATCCGCGCCAAGAACGGCCGCAAGCTGGAGATCGGCTACACCCTGATCGGCTCCGACCCGCTCGACAAGGCGCTCGCCCAGGCCTTCGCCGCAATGCTCAAGCAGGTCGGCGTCAAGGTGGACATCCGCACGGTCGACGAGTCCGACTTCTCCAAGGTGCTCAGCACCCGCGACTTCGACCTGTTCCTCTCCGGCAACCGGTCGCTGGACCCGTTCGGCCAGCGCTACCTGTGCCAGGAGTACTGCTCCACCAGCGCGTCCAACCTCACCGGAACGGGCACGGCGGAGCTGGACCAGCAGATCAAGGCGGTCTCGCAGATCGCCGACCTGGACCAGCAGATCGCCGCCGCCAACAAGGTCGAGCAGCAGGAGCTGCAGCAGTACGCGTTCCTGCCGCTGTTCAGCGGCCCGTCCATCTACGCCGTCAAGGACGGCCTCGCCAACGTCGGCGCGACCATCTTCGGCACCCCGCTGCCGGAGACCATCGGCTGGCAGAGCTGAGCGACCGGTCGGCCGCGCCGCCGCGACACCCGCGCGCGGCGGGGCGGCCGACCCTCCGTCAGCTGCCGTCCCGCGGTGCGAAGACGCCGAACGTCGCGCCCTGCGGGTCGCGGACCACCGCGAGTCGCGGCCCGTTCTCCATCTCCACGTCGGCCGGGCCGTGCAGGATCTCACCGCCCAGCCGGGCGGCGGCCGCCGCGGTGGCGTCGACGTCGGCGACCAGGAAGAACGGATTCCAGTGCGAGGGGACCTCTGGCGGGAACATGTCGCCCATCTCCATCACACCGCCGAACATGGTGTCGGCCAGGCCGACCATCGGATACGTCTCGTTCGGCCAGACCTGCCAGCCGAGGACACCGGAGTAGAAGTCCAGCGCCGCCTTGCTGTCCCGGGTGGACAGGTCGGCCCAGCCGAACGCGTTCGGCTCGTTGACCACGCCGAAGCCGCTGAACTGCCCCGCCTGCCAGAGCGAGAACGGCGCGCCGGTCGGATCGCTGAGCAGCGCCCAGCGCCCCACCTCGGCCACGTCCATGGGACCCATCCACAGCTGCGCGCCCGCCTGCTGCGCGGCCGCGGCGGACGCGTCCACGTCGGGCGCCGCGAAGGACAGCAGCCACATCACCGGTTGCTGAGGGTTCATCAGCGGCGCGACGGCGGCCGCGGGGGCGCCGTCCAGGGAGAAGATCGTGTAGCCGCCCATCTCCGGATTGGGGTCCGTCTGCGCGGTCCAGCCGAACAGCTCGCCGTAGAACCGCTGGGCCGCCTCCGGGTCGCTGGCGCTCAGCTGCGCCCAACAGGGGGAGCCGGGGAGGATCTCGGTCACCTTCATCGCCGTGCCTTTCGCCGCGGGTTCCTGCCTTCCGCACCAGCAAACCCTCCGGGCCGGACGCGTTCCAGCGGACACGCGCTCCGCACCCGCGGACACCGCCCGGAGGCAGGCAGCCGGGCCGACCGCAGGCACGGGCTGAGCTCAGCGGTGCACAGCCAGTTGTTAGGCAAGGCTTACCTCCTCTAGGGTCAGCAGTGGCAAGTCCCCCTCCCTGCCTGGAGCAGCAACCGTGTCGTCGTCGCAGATCGTCCTTCTCGGTGCCATCGCCGGGCTCACCATCTACCTCGGCCTGCCGATCGGGCGGTTGCGCAACCCCGCGCCGCGACTGCGCGCCTCGCTGAACGCGGTCGCCATCGGCATCCTGACGTTCCTGGTCTGGGACGTGCTCAGCGCCGCCTGGGAGCCGACCGACTCCGCCCTCTCCAGCCACCACTGGGGCACCGCCGTGGGCGGCTT
The DNA here is from genome assembly GCF_042658505.1 of Streptacidiphilus monticola. Taxonomy (NCBI): domain Bacteria; kingdom Bacillati; phylum Actinomycetota; class Actinomycetes; order Kitasatosporales; family Streptomycetaceae; genus Streptacidiphilus; species Streptacidiphilus monticola. The sequence goes on from NZ_JBHSQJ010000028.1 coordinate 12,855, forward strand.
CCTGACGCTCGCCGCGGGCCTCGCGGTCGGAATGATGGGCCTCGTCTCCTACGACCGCCGCATCGCCGCGCGGCGCGCCGCACGCGCGCAGCTGTCCGCGGGCCCCGGTGCCGCCGCCGTGGGGGACACCGCTCCGGGCGGTGCCGCCGCCAAGGCCGCCCGCTCCGGCGCCGCCGGGCTGGCGCTGATGATCGCCACCGGCATCGGACTGCACAACTTCGCGGAGGGGCTGGCCATCGGCAACTCCGCCGCGACCGGCCAGATCTCCCTGGCCGTGCTGCTGATCATCGGCTTCGGCCTGCACAACGCCACCGAGGGCTTCGGCATCGTCGCCCCGCTCGCCGCCGAGGGCGAACGGCCGAGCTGGGGCAGTCTCGCCCTGCTCGGGCTGATCGGCGGCGGCCCCACCTTCCTCGGCACCCTCGTCGGCCAGCACCTGGTCAACGACTACCTCTCCATCGCCTTCCTCGGCCTGGCCGCGGGCTCCATCCTCTACGTCGTGATCGAGCTGCTGGCCGTGGCCCGCCGCTCCGGCCTCAAGGAGCTCACCGGCTGGATGATCCTGCTCGGTCTGCTGCTCGGCTTCGCCACCGACGCCGTCGTCACCGCCGCCGGCGTCTGAACCCCGCCCGGGCGGAGCAGCCGCCCGCCGGGCTAGGGCCTGGCCGCCCGCCGCATCGTGGACGCCCGGACCACCAACTCGGGCTGGTAGACCACGTGTTGGTGCTCATGCGGGCCCTCGGACAGCGACTCCGCGAGCAGCAGCTCCGCCGAGGTCCGGCCGATCTGGTAGGCGGGCTGGCGCACCGAGGTGATCGGGACGGTCGCGGCCCCGGCGAACTCGATGTCGTCGTAACCGACGAGGGCGATGTCCTCCGGGACCCGGACGCCCACCGCGAAGAGCGACTGCAGGACGCCGAGCGCCAACAGGTCGTTGGCGCAGAACACCGCCGTGGGACGGTGCCCCAGACCGAGCAGGCGCTGACCCGCGTCGCGGCCGGCGGCGATGTCGAGCCGCGGGGTCTCCACCACGGCCAGCGCCTCCGGCGGGAGTCCCGCCTCCGCCACCGCCTGACGGGCGCCGACCAGGCGGTTGTGCACCTGCTGCAGGGACAGCGGTCCGCCGACGAAGACGATCCGCTCGTTGCCGGTCTCGACGAGGTGACGGACCGCCAGGGTGCCGCCCAGCACGTCGTCGACCGAGACCGAGCAGCCCTCCTCGCGGTCGGCGCCCCGGTCCACCAGCACGACGGGGATGTTGCCGCGCCGCAGCACGCCCAGGTCGGCGCCGCTGCCGTCGATCGGGGACAGCAGCACCCCGAGGACCTGCTGCTGCGCGAAGTGCGCCAGGTACGCCTCCTCCTCGGCCCGGTCCTGACCGCTGTTGGACAGCATGACCATCAGGCCGTTCTCCCGGGCGACCTTCTCCGCCCCGCGCGCCACGTCCACGAAGAACGGGTTGCCCATGTCGAGGACGAGCAGCGCCATCACCCGGCTGCGTCCGGCGCGCAGCTGCCGGGCCGACTCGCTGCGCACGTAGCCGAGTTCGGAGATGGCGGCCTCGACCCGCAGCCGCGTGTCGACGGAGACCAGGTCCGGGCGGTTGATGACGTTGGAGACGGTGCCGATCGACACTCCGGCCTGCCGGGCGACGTCCTTGATGCCCACCGTGCGTGCCACGTCGGTGCCTGTCCTTTCGGTGCGGGCGGATGGTCGGTCAGGCGAGGTGGAAGACCTCGGTGAGCGGCCGCATGGCGGCGTCGGGCGCGCTGCCGTCCAACTGCTCGAAGAAGTGTGCCATCTCCCGCTGCCACCGGGCGTTGACCACGGTGGCGGCCATCAGCTCCCTGGCCCGGTCGAAGTCCTCGGTCTCCAGGTAGCCGACGAGCAACCCGTCCTCACGCAGGAAGAGGGAGTAGTTGTGCCAGCCCGTGCGCGACAGCGCCTCCTGCATCTCGGGCCACACGGCCGCATGGCGCCGCCGGTACTCCTCGACGCGATCCTGACGGACCTTCAGCAGGAAGCAGACGCGCTGCACGGGGACACCTCCTGGTGGGTCCGGTCCCGGGCGACCGGGGACGCCGCCGCCCGGAACCGGGGCTGGTGGGTCAGAAGTCGAACTGGTCGATGTTGCTCTTGTCGAACACCGTCGGGTCCCCGAGCAGCACGACGCCGTCGGCGCCGACGGTGAAGCTGCCGAGGTCGCCGGCCTTGAAGGTCTGGCCCTGGGCGCCGGTGATCTGGCCGGAGGCCAGCGCGGTGGCGGCGTAGCCGGCCAGCTCGCCGAGCTTGGCCGGGTCCCACAGCTCGAAGCCGGCGACCGTGCCGTCCTTGACGTAGGCGCGCATGTCGTTGGGGGTGCCCAGGCCGGTGAGCGCGACCTTGCCCTTGTACTTGGAGCCGGACAGGTACTGGGCGGCGGCCTTGATGCCGACCGTGGTCGGGGAGATGATCCCCTTCAGGTCCGGGTACTGCTGCAGCAGGCCCTGGGTCTGCTGGAACGAAGTCTGCGCGTCGTCGTTGCCGTACGCGACGGTGACCAGCTTCATGTTCTTGTAGGCGGGCTTCTTCAGCTCGTCCTTCATGTAGCCGATCCAGGTGTTCTGGTTGGTCGCGGTCTGCGCGGCCGAAAGGATCGCGATGTCGCCGGTGTAGTTCAGCTGCTTCGCGATCAGCTGCACCTCGCTGCGGCCCAGCGCCTCGGCGCTGGCCTGGGAGACGAAGACCTGGCGGCAGCCAGGGTTGGTGTCGGAGTCGTAGGTGACCACCTTGACGCCGTTGCTCATCGCCTGCTTGAGCGCGGTGCACAGCGCGCCGGGGTCCTGGGCGGACACCGCGATCGCGTTGACCTGCTGCTGCGTCAGCGTGTTGACGTAGGAGACCTGGCCCGCGGTGTCGGTGCCGCTGCTGGTGCCGACCTCCTTGTACTTCTCGCCGAGGGCGTCGAGCGCCTTCTTGCCGCCGTTGTCGGCGATGGTGAAGTACGGGTTGTTGACCTGCTTGGGCAGGAAGGCCACGGTCAGGCCGGTCCTGGTGGCCGCCCCGGGGTTCGCGGAGGCGGTGCTACCCGCTGCGGCGTTGCCGGCGGCGTCGGTGGACTTCTTGGTGGTGCCGCCGCAGGCGGAGGCCGTGACGGCGATGGCGGCCGTCAGGGCGAGCGCGGTGGCGGCGCGGGCAGCAGAGCTTCTGGCGCGAGCGGGCATCGGACTTCCTTGTCTCGGAGGCGAATTGACGGCAGGTCAGGGGAGGCGGCCGGTTCGGCCGGGTCAGGCGGTCGCGGTGGGGAGGGGTTCGGGTGCGCTCGTCGTGCGATGCCGGGCGCGGGCCCGGACGATCCGGCGGCCGACGCGGGGGCCGAGGACCGAGACGACCAGCAGGACGCCGGTGACCACGATCTGGGACTGGGCGGAGACGTTGACCAGGCTCATCGTGTTCTGCAGGGTGCCGAGCAGGAACACGCCGGCGATGGCGCCGCCGAGCGTCCCCCTGCCGCCGTCGAAGTCGATGCCGCCGAGCAGTACCGCGGCGATGACGGACAGTTCGAGGCCGGTGGCGTTGTCGTAGCGGGCGCTGGCGTAGTGCAGCACCCAGAACACGCCGGTGAGCGCGGAGACCAGGCCGGTGGTCGCGAACATCGCCAGCCGCAGCCGCTTGACCCGGATACCGACGAAGTACGCGGCCTCCTCGGAGGCGCCGATGGCGAACAGTGAGCGGCCCACGCCGGTGGCGTGCAGCACCAGGACCGCGACGATCGCGAGCACCGCCCAGGGGACGGCGGCGTACGGGATGAAGGTCCCCGCGATCCGGCCGGAGCCGAAGTCCAGGTACTGCTGCGGGAAGTCGGTCACGGAGTCGGAGCCGAGCACGATCTGCGCGATGCCGCGGTAGGCGGCCATGGTGCCGATGGTGACGGCCAGGGACGGCAACCCCAGCCGGGTCACCAGCAGGCCGTTGACCAGTCCGCAGACCACTCCGAGGACCAGGCAGAGCGGGATGATCGTCTCGATGGCCATGCCGTGGTTCCACAGCGCGCCCATCACCGCGCCGGACAGTCCGGCGATCGAGCCGACGGACAGGTCGATCTCCCCGGCGACGACCAGCATCGTCATCGGCAGTGCGATGAGCGCGATCGGCAGCGTGTTGCCGATCAGGAAGGACAGGTTCAGCGCGTTGCCGAAGTTGTCGACGAAGCTGAACGAGCACAGCAGCAGCACGATCAGCAGAGCGCCGACGACGGTGTCCCAGCGGACCATGCCGCCGAGGCCGGGACGGTTCGGCGCGGCCGCCTTGGTCAGATCGGCCGTGACGGGCTCAGCCATGGTGGGCGCTCCTTGTCTGTGCGGCGCGCTTGCGGAGCACGCGGGCCACGCGCAGTGCCACCAGCCGGTCCACGGTGATCGCCAGGAGCAGCAGGATGCCGTCGATGGCGAGGACCCAGACGGAGCTCACGCCGACGGCGGGCAGCACGCTGTTGATGGAGGTGAGCAGCAGGGCGCCGAGGGCCGCGCCGTAGACGCTGCCGGAGCCGCCGGTGAAGGCGACGCCGCCGACGACGACCGCGGAGACGACGGTGAGTTCGTAGCCGCTGCCGGTGCCGGAGTCGACGTTGCCGAAGCGGGCGAGGTAGAGGGCGCCGGCCAGTCCGGCGAGGGCGCCGCACAGGAGGTAGGCGGCCGGCAGCCGCTTGCGGACGGGCACGCCGGCCAGGCGGGCGGCCTCCGGGCTGGAGCCCAGCGCGTACAGTTCCCGGCCGCTGCGGTAGCCGCGCAGGTAGTAGGCGGCGACGACGAGGACGAGCGCCGCGAGGACCCCGAGCCAGGGGATCGCCCAGAACCCGGAGTGGCCGAACGAGGCGAAGGAGTGCGGCAGTTGACTGGCCGTGATCTCACGGGAGCCGACCCAGATCGCGTCGATGCCGCGGATGATGTAGAGCGTGCCCAGGGTGACCACCAGTGCCGGGACCTGGCCGAGGCTGACCAGCAGCCCGTTGAGCAGTCCGAAGGCGCTGCCGAGCGCCACCGCGATCACCACGGCGAGCACCGGGTTGCCGCCGCCCTGGAGGAAGTCGCCCGCCGCGAAGGCGGTGATGCCCAGCACGGAGCCGACGGACAGATCCACGTTGCGGGTGATCACCACGACGGCCTGGCCGGTGGCGACCAGGACCAGGATCGCCGCGTTGAGCAGCAGGTCCTTGATGCCCTGCACCGACAGGAAGGCGCTGTTGTAGAGCTGGGTGGCCAGCAGCATCAGCACCAGGACCGCGCCGATGGCCAGTTCGCGGACCTTGAGCGCCAGGTCCAGCAGACCGGCCCGGGCAGGCGGTGCGGCGACGGCCTGGCTCGGGGGGCCGATGGTCTCGGTCATCATGCGGCGTTCCTCTCGCGTCCGGTGGCGGCGGTCATCACCGACTCCTCGGTGGCCTCGGCCCGCGGGATCTCGGCGGTGATCCGGCCCTCGTGCATGACCAGCACCCGGTCCGCCATGCCGAGGATCTCGGGCAGGTCGGAGGAGATCATCAGGACGGCGACGCCCTGCGCGGCCAGGCTGGACAGCAGCCGGTGCACCTCGGCCTTGGTGCCGACGTCGATGCCGCGGGTCGGCTCGTCGACGATCAGCACCTTCGGGCCGGTGGCCAGCCACTTGGCGAGCACGACCTTCTGCTGGTTGCCGCCGGAGAGCGTGCCGACGGTGTCGGCCAGCCGGGCGAACTTGACCTGGAGCCTGACCGCCCAGTCCAGGGCCCGGTCCCGCTCGGCCCGACGGTTCATCAGACCCGCGGTGCTGGTGGCCTTCAGACCGGTGAGCCCGATGTTGCGCTCGATGGACATCTCCATCACCAGGCCCTGCGCCCGCCGGTCCTCGGGGACCAGCGCGACACCGGCGGCCATGGCCACGCTCGGGGCGCCCTTCGTCAACGGCCGCCCGTGGACGCGCACCTCGCCCGCGTCCCAGCGGTCGACACCGAACACCGCCCGGGCGACCTCGCTGCGCCCGGCGCCGACCAGGCCGGCCAGGCCGACGATCTCCCCGGCGCGGACGTCGAAGGAGATGTCGGTGAACACGCCCTCCCGGGTCAACCTGCGGACGCTGAGGGCGACTTCGCCGATCTCGGTGTCCTGCTTGGGGTAGAGCTCGTCCAGGTCGCGGCCGACCATGCGGCGCACCAGGTCGTCCTCGGTCAGCCCCGCGACGGGCTCGCTGGCGATCCAGCGGCCGTCCCGCAGGGTGGTCACCCGCCGGCAGAGCTCGAAGACCTCCTCCAGCCGGTGCGAGATGAACAGCACGGCCGCGTCGCGCGCCAGCAGGGACCTCACGACGCGGAAGAGGCGGGCGACCTCGCTGCCGGTCAGCGCGGCGGTCGGCTCGTCCATGATCAGGACGCGGGCGTCGAAGGAGAGCGCCTTGGCGATCTCCACCAACTGCTGGTCCGCGATGGACAGTCCGCGGGCCGGCTGGTCCGGGTCCAGGTCCACGCCCAGCCGCTGGAACAGCTCGGCGGTGGCGGCACGGACCGCGCCGTGGTCCACCCGGCCGAGCGAACGGCGGGGCTGGCGGCCCATGAAGATGTTCTCCGCGACCGAGAGGTCCGGGAAGAGCGTGGGCTCCTGGTAGATCACCGCGACACCCGCGTCACGGGCGTCCGCGGGGCCGTGGAAGACCACGTCCTGGCCGTCCAGCAGCACCCGGCCGGCGTCCGGACGGTGCACCCCGGCAAGGGTCTTGATCAGGGTCGACTTGCCGGCGCCGTTCTCCCCCGCGAGGGCGTGCGCCTCGCCGGCGAACAGACGCAGGGACACGTCCTGCAGGGCGCGGACCGCGCCGAAGGACTTGCTCACCCCCTCAAGGGCGAGCATCGGCACGGCGTCCGGTTCTGAGTGGGACATCGAGAGCGCTCCTTGGCCGGCCGGGCGTCGTCGCCATCGGCATGAAATGTTTCAACTCGATTGCCGGGACGTTAGAACGCCCGGAGCGGCCGAGTCAATAGATTCCGGACAGCCGAATCCCGTTCGGCGTCCGGACATGTCGCCCGGCGAGGCGCGACTGAGCTGCTACAACCGCAGCAGGGAAAGGGATTCGGCCGAGGGCAGGCCGAGGGCACGATTGCGTCACGCCACCCCGATCGGGTGGACTTCGACGCCCTCTTGACCTCGGAGCGGCGTGGGTCTACCGTCTCGAACGCGATTGAAACGTTTTTTCCTCCCTTGCCTCAGCCCTCGGAGCACTCGGCAGGACGCTCCGCCCGGGCGCCGACGCCCTGCCCGGCACGCGCCGATTTCGTAAGGATCGCCATGACCGACCTGTCTGCGGTGAAGACCGCGCTGAAGTCCCAGGAGATCGAGACCCCGTCCTGGGGCTACGGCAACTCGGGGACCCGGTTCAAGGTGTTCGCCCAGCCGGGCGTGCCGCGGGACCCGTTCGAGAAGCTGGACGACGCGGCCCAGGTGCACGCCGCCACCGGCGTCGCGCCGCTGGTCTCGCTGCACATCCCGTGGGACGCGGTGGACGACTACGCGGAGCTGGCCGCCCACGCCAAGGAGCGCGGCCTGCGCCTGGGCGCGATCAACGCGAACACCTTCCAGGAGGACGACTACAAGCTCGGCTCGGTCACCCACCCGGACCCCAAGGTGCGCCGCAAGGCGGTGGACCACCTGCTGGAGTGCGTGGACATCATGGACGCGACGGGGTCGCGGGACCTGAAGCTGTGGTTCGCCGACGGCACGAACTACCCCGGCCAGGACGACATCACGGCCCGTCAGGAGCGGCTGGCGGAGGCGCTGTCGGAGGTCTACGCCCGCCTGGGCGAGGACCAGCGGATGGTGCTGGAGTACAAGCTGTTCGAGCCCGCCTTCTACACGACGGACGTCCCGGACTGGGGCACCAGCTACGCGCACTGTCTGAAGCTGGGGCCCCGGGCGAAGGTCGTGGTCGACACCGGCCACCACGCGCCGGGCACCAACATCGAGTTCATCGTGGCCTTCCTGCTGCGGGAGGGGAGGCTGGGCGCGTTCGACTTCAACTCCCGCTTCTACGCGGACGACGACCTGATGGTCGGTTCGGCGGACCCGTTCCAGCTGTTCCGCATCCTGCACGAGGTGGCGAAGAACGGCGGCTTCGAGAAGGAGCAGGAGGTGGCGTTCATGCTCGACCAATGCCACAACATCGAGGCGAAGATCCCCGCCGTGATCCGCTCGGTGATGAACGTCCAGGAGGCCACGGCCAAGGCGCTGCTGGTGGACCTGGACGCGCTGCGGGCCGCGCAGGCGGCGGGTGACGTGCTGGGAGCGAACGCGGTGCTGATGGACGCGTACAACACCGACGTCCGCCCGCTGCTGCGCGAGGTCCGCGAGGAGCAGGGCCTGGACCCCGACCCCCTGGCCGCGTACGCCGCCACCGGCTGGCAGGACCACATCGTCGCCACCCGCGTCGGCGGCACCCAGGCAGGCTGGGGCGCATAGGCGCTGCGCGCAGCAGAGCCGAAAGCCCCCGGGCCCGGCTCGGCCCGCCCCGCGCTCCGCACGGGCGGCCCACCCCAGCGGACCCCACGTCCCGCGCGAAGCGCGAGCCCGAGGGGCCGCCGGGCGGAGCGAAGGGAACCTGGTCGGGCCGATCCCCCCATGCGAAGCGCCGGGCCGGGCAGGCCACCGGGCTGGCCCGGCTCGGACTGCATCAAGCGCAAGCCCGACCGGGCCGCCGGGCGGAGCGAAGGGAGACTGGTCGTGCCGATCCCCCACGCGAAACGCCGGACGGTGGGCGGGCCACCGGGCCCGACCGGACAGCGCCGAGCGCAAGCCCGACCGGGCCGCCGGGAGCGCGAAGGGAACCTGGTCGTGCCGATCCCCCACGCGAAACGCCGGACGGTGGGCGGGCCACCGGGCCCGACCGGACAGCGCCGAGCGCAAGCCCGACCGGGCCGCCGGGAGCGCGAAGGGAACCTGGTCGTGCCGATCCCCCACGCGAAACGCCGGACGGTGGGCGGGCCACCGGGCCCGACCGGACAGCGCCGAGCGCAAGCCCGACCGGGCCGCCGGGAGCGCGAAGGGAACCTGGTCAGGCCAGGGGCCCTTCGGCTCGTGCGGAGTGCGAGCCTGGTCCGGCCGCCGCCGGGCAGCGCGCAGCGCGAGCCCGGGCGGGCCCACGGGCCCACGGCCCGACGCGCCCGCAGCATGGGCAGGCAAGCCCACTTGCCTCACCCTGGCCCCAGTTGGGCGCGCAGCGCCCGGCGAGCTGATGGGACATCAGGCTGGGCCCCACGTCCCGCGCGAAGAGCAGGCGGGCGGGCCCGAGGGCCACGCCGCCGGGCAGCGCGAAGCGCGAACCCGGGCGGGCCGACGGGGCCTATGGCCCGACGCGCCCGCAGCATGGGCAGGCAAGCCCACTTGCCTCACCCTGGCCCCAGTTGGGCGCGCAGCGCCCGGCGAGCTGATGGGACATCAGGCTGGGCCCCACGTCCCGCGCGAAGAGCAGGCGGGCGGGCCCGAGGGCCACGCCGCCGGGCAGCGCGAAGCGCGAACCCGGGCGGGCCGNCCGCCGGGCAGCGCGCAGCGCGAGCCCGGGCGGGCCAGCCGCTCCGGGCGACCCGCAGGGGCCTGGCGGGCCGGCCGCTCCGGGGGACGCGCCGGGGCCGGGC
>NZ_JBHSQJ010000029.1:0-13069 GCF_042658505.1 Streptacidiphilus monticola
CGCCTACGACCACTGACCCTTGGAATCGATCATCTAGGCGCGCCGACACGCTCCGGGCCAGGGGGCGCCTATCCCACAGTCCCATGCGTTTGCATATAGCGCGCGTCTGCAATTATTGTGAGTGCTCGTAAGGCGCACCAGCAATGGAGTGGTGCTCCGCCGCCCCGGCGGGCGGGACCTCAGTCCGCCGGGGGCACTCGCACAGAGGACACCCCCTCATGCCCCTCGCACTTCTCGCCCTGGCCATTGGAGCCTTCGGCATCGGCACCACCGAGTTCGTCGTCATGGGCCTGCTGCCCCAGATCGCCTCCGACTACGGCGTGTCCATCCCGACCGCAGGTCTGCTCGTCACCGGCTACGCCCTCGGCGTGGTGGTCGGGGCGCCGCTGATGACCGCGCTCGGGACCAGGATCAGCCGCAAGCGGATGCTCATGCTGCTCATGGGCCTGTTCGTGCTCGGCAACCTGCTCTCCGCCATCGCTCCGAGCTTCGGCCTCATGCTCGCCGGACGGCTCGTCACCTCCCTCGCGCACGGCGCCTTCTTCGGCATCGGCTCGGTCGTCGCGGCGGAACTGGTCGCCCCCGACCGCAAGGCCGGCGCGATCGCCACCATGTTCACCGGCCTGACCGTCGCCAACGTCGTCGGCGTGCCGCTCGGCACCTTCGTCGGCCAGGCCGTCGGCTGGCGGGCGACCTTCGCCGCCGTGGCAGCGCTCGGCGTGGTCGGCCTGCTCGGCCTCGCCAAGCTCGTCCCGCCGCTGCCCCGGCCCGAAGGCGCCCACCTGCGCCGGGAGTTGACGGCGTTCCGGAACCCCCAGGTGCTGCTGGCCATGGCGATGACCGTGCTCGGCTTCGGCGGCGTCTTCGCCGCGGTCACCTACATCGCGCCGATGATGACGCATGTCGCCGGATTCTCCGACGGCGCGGTGACCTGGCTGCTCGTGCTCTTCGGCGTCGGCATGTTCCTGGGCAACCTCGTCGGCGGCCGCTACGCGGACCGCGCGCTGATGCCCATGCTGTTCACCTCCCTCGGCGGACTCGCCGTCGTGCTGGGCCTGTTCACCCTCACCGCGCACAGCAAGGTGCTCGCCGCCGTCACCATGCTGCTCGTGGGCGCGCTCGGCTTCGCCACGGTGCCGCCGCTGCAGAAGCGCGTGCTGGACCAGGCGCACGGCGCCCCGACGCTTGCGTCCGCGGTCAACATCGGGGCGTTCAACCTCGGCAACGCGCTCTCCGCCTGGCTGGGCGGCCTGGTGATCTCGGCGGGCCTCGGCTACACCGCGCCCGACTGGGTCGGCGCCCTGCTCGCCGCGGCAGCCCTGGCGCTGGCCCTCTGGTCCGCCGGGCTGGAACGCCGGACGCCCGCCGTCGCGGCCACCATCCCGGCCCCGCCCGCCGAAGCCCCCACCGGCCGCACGCCAATCCACCACTGATCAGGGCCTGTCCGGCGAATCCCCGGAGCAGCCCGCGTCGTCGCCCCTCACTCCGGGCGAGGAGGTTGCCCCCAGGCGCGGCCAGATCCAAGGCGGCGGAACGCCCTTGTACTGGACGTACTCGGGCGCTTGCGCAACGCAGCCTGGGGCACCGCCCGCCCGAACGGTGAGGAAGCGGCGCGGGGCCGGAGGATCCCCCGGACGGACCCTGGTCCCCGACAGTCCCTCACACCCCGTCACCCCCCATCAGGAGAACCGACGTGAGCACCACCGCCGTCGCCCCGCTCACCACCGCCGACGCCGAGGCCCTGGTCGCGGCCGCCCGCCGGGCCGCCGAGGCCGCAGGCATCCCGGTCAGCATCACCGTCCTGGACGCGGGCGGTCATCTGCTCGCCTTCCGCCGCGACGACCGTGCCGTGCTGATCTCCGGCGAGACCAGCACCCGCAAGGCCTACACCGCCCTTCAGCTCGACTCCGCGACCGCGGACCTGGTCGACGCGGTCCAGCCGGGCGGCCCCTTCCACACCCTGCCGACCGCACTCGACCGGCCGCTCCTCTTCCTCGCGGGCGGCGTGCCCGTCCGCCGCGACGGACGCCTCGTCGGCGCGCTCGGCATCGGCGGCGGGGCCCCCGAGCAGGACCACTCCTTCGCCCGCGCCGCCCTCGACGAGACGTCACTGCGCTGATCGGGACAGGATCGTGACGGTCCGTCGGCCAATGCACAGCATTTCCGGGCGATCCTCATGGACATGAGAAGAAACTCGGTTCTCGGGCCGGCCGGCGTGACCGTCGCCGCCTGTCTCGCCCTGTCCGCCTGCTCGGGCTCGTCCGGCAGCCCGATCGCCACCGGCACCGCCCCGGCGGCCACGCCGAGCGTGGGCGTCGGCTCCTCGGCCGCGCCCTCCGACTCCGCCCCCGCCGACGGCGGTTCGGGCGGATCCACCGGCGCTACCAGTGCCACAGGTGCCACGGGCGGCAGCGGCGGGGCCACCGGGGCGACCACCGCGGCGGCCGGTCCGGCGGCCTGCACCGGCAGCCAGATCACCGTCGGCCACGGCGGCGGCGAAGGCGCGGCGGGACACCTGGCCGTCGTGCTCACCTTCACCAACTGGACCGACCACCCCTGCACCCTGCACGGCTACCCCGGCGTCGCCGGGCTCGACTCCGCCGACCGCCAGGTCGTGCAGGCGCGGCGCACGCTCCGGGGCATGATGGGCGGCGCGGCGCCTGGTGCGACCCACGCGCCGACCGTCCTGGTTCCGGCCCACGGGGTCGTCTCGGCCCGGGTCGAGGCGAGCGATGTGCCCCAGGGCGGGGCCACGGCCTGCCCGACCTACGCCGGCCTGCTGGTCACACCCCCCGGCACCCGGACGTCCACCCGTCTGGTGGCCGACGTCCAGCTCCCCGGCTGCGCCGGGCTGGAGGTCCACCCCGTGGTGGCCGGCACCACCGGCAACCAGGACTGAGGTCGCCGCGGGGCCCGGATGACCAACACGCCTGCGCTCCCCGTACCGTGACGATGCGACAGGTCCACGGCGAACGTGAGGGTCCAGCTCTGGGACCTGGCGGGCCGTCAGCCGCTGACGCCCCGGCTGGTCGGCCACCGCCGCACGGTGGACGCCGTCGCCACGACCGTGGTGGACGGGCTCCCGGTCGCCGTCACCGGCTCCAACTTCGACGGCCGCCTGCGGGTGTGGGACCTGCTGACCGGCCGTCAACTCGGCGAGGCCCTCCTCGGCCACCACCGCCGCGTCGGCGCCCTCGCCACGGTGATCGCCCCCGACGGCACCCCGCTCGCCCTCAGCGGCAGCGACGACTCCACCGTCCGCGCCTGGCACCTGCGGACCCTGCAGCCCTTCGGCCCACCGCCGCCCTTCCCCTACCGCGTCACCGCCCTCTCCCCCACCCCGTCCGGCGACCTCCTCGTCGCCTTCGGGGAGGAGCTGGCGCTGCTGCGACTTCAGCAGCCCTTGTCCTGACTGGTCGCCTGGATCTTCACCAGCAGGGCCCCGTGCGCGTAGCCCGCAGGCATGGGCTCGTCGTGCGGGTAGCGGAACTCGGTGATCTGGCCCTTCCAGTGACGCCAGGTCAGGGGAGCCAGCGTGGTCAGACTGTCGACGCTCGTCGCCTTCCCGGCGGCCTGCCAGCCGTGCCGCTCCAGGGCCCGCTCGACCTGCTGGGCCATGCCGGTGAAGCGGTCGACCGGCAGTTGGAGCGAGTAGGCGAACGAGCAGGCCGACGTGCTGCCGGTCGGGAAGGCGCCCGCCTGCAACTGCTGGTCGGTCAGGCCGTACGGCTTGATGGCCGTCTGGACCACCGCCGTGAAGTCCGAGTCGAGTTCGCCCTTGCGCCGGGCGACCGCGGCGGTCCACGCGCGCGCGAACGCCGCCTCGTGCGCCGCCTCGGCGGATGTACTGGCGGACGCCGCGGCGGCGGCCGCGTTCGGGGCGTCGTGCTTCCCGCCGCAGGCGGTGGCGAGGGTGAGGACCACGAGGGCGGCAGGGACGGCGAGGGAGGCGGTGCGTCGAGACATGCGCGCCAGCCTAGGACGCTGCTGACAAGCACCCCGAAGCGGGGTCACCGGCTCCGGTTCCCCCGCCGTCCCGTGGCGGTCAGAAGCCGCCGGCGAGGGTGACGCCGCCGTCGATGACGAGGTTCTGGCCGGTGATCCAGGCGGCGTCGTCGGAGAGCAGGAAGGCCACCGCGCCGGCGACGTCCTCGGGGAGACCGAGGCGCTTGAGGGGGTAGGCGGCGGAGACCTTCTCCTCGCGGCCCTCGTAGAGGGCGGTGGCGAAGTCGGTCTTGACCACCGCCGGCGCCACGGAGTTGACGCGCACCTTGGGGCCGAGTTCCACCGCCAGCTCGACGGTCAGGCGGCTCAGGGCCGCCTTGCTGACGCCGTAGACGCCGATGCCCGGCGAGGCGTGCGGCAGGCCCGCCACCGAGGAGACGTTGACGACGGAGCCGCCGTGCTCGCCCATCCACGCCTGGTGCACCCGGCGCGTCCAGGCCAGCGGGGCCAGGACGTTGACGGCCAGGATCTTCGCGGCGGCCGCCGGGTCCGTGTCCAGCACGGGGCCGTAGACCGGGTTGATGCCGGTGTTGTTCACGAGCATGTCGACCCGTCCGAAGGCCTCCATCGCCCGGGCGACCGTCTCCTCCTGGTGGGCCGGGTCGTCCGACTTGCCCGCGACGGCCAGCGCGGTCTCGGGGCCGCCGAGCGCGCGGGCGGCCTCCTCCAGCGGGCCGGCGTTGCGGGCGGTCAGCACGACGCGGGCGCCGCGCTCCACGAGCACGCGGGCGATGCCGTGGCCGATGCCGCGGCTGCTGCCGGTGACGATCGCGACGCGGTCCTTCATGGAGGACGTGGACATGGGAACTCTCCTACGGTGTACGGGATGTGACGGGGCTTCGAGGAGGGGCTTCGCGGACGGGTCAGGGCAGGACGACGATGCGGCCGGTCGACTCGCCGTCGGCGACGCGCTGCACCGCCTCCGCCGCGCCCTCCAGCGGCACCCGGGCGCTGACCAGTGGCGCGACGGCGCCCTTGGCGGCGAGCGCGGACAGTTCGGCGTGGGCGTCGCGGATCGCCTGCGGGTCGTACCGGTCGTACAGGCCCCAGTGCAGGCCCAGCACCGAGTAGTTCTTGACCAGCGCGTGGTTCAGCCCCGGTGCCGGGATCGTCCCCGACGCGAAGCCGACCACGACGATCCGGCCCTCGAAGGCGACGCACTTGGTGGAGCCCTGGTAGGCGGCACCGCCGACCGGGTCGTAGACCACGTCCGCGCCGCGCCCGCCGGTGGCCTCCTTGACGGCGGCGACGAAGTCCTCGCTGGTGCGGTCGATGACCAGGTCCGCCCCCAACTCCCGGGCCACGGCCGCCTTCTCGGGGCCGCCGACGACGCCGATCACCGTGGCGCCGGCGGCCTTGCCCAGCTGCACGGCGGCGCTGCCGACGCCGCCCGCGGCGGCGTGCACCAGCAGCGTCTCGCCCGCGCGCAGGTCCGCGCGGCGGTGCAGGCCGAACCAGCCGGTCTGGTAGGCGATGTGGAAGGAGGCGGCGGCCGCGTCGTCGAGCGACTCCGGCGCGGGGAACAGCCGGGCGGCGTCCATCAGGGCGTACTCGGCGAAGGCGCCGTGCGGCAGCGCGGCCGTGCCGATGACCCGCTCGCCGGTGCCGGCGACCTCGCCGCACAGCTCCACGCCCGGAGTGAACGGCAGCGGCGGGGTGATCTGGTACTGACCGCGCGTCAGCAACGCGTCGGGGAAGTTGACGGCCGCGGCGCGGACGCGGACGAGCACCTGGCCCGCGCCGGGCTCGGGGGTGGGCACCTCGTCGAGGCGCAACTGCTCGCGGGGTTCGCCGTTCTCGTGGACGCGCCAGGCCTTCACTTCCGCTCCCTCGCCCGGTGCCGGTGCACCGACTGGTCGGTATGTCGCTGCCCTGGAGGCTACCTACCAGTCGGTATGGAGTAAACAGCGGGGCCGTATTCCCGTGCCGTGTCCGCCCAGCTTCGCCGGGCTGCGGTGCGGGTTGCGGTGTTCGTGGGGCCGGCTCGGAAGGCGGAGGGTCGCCCTCGGACTGGACGTCCTGGGCGTCGTCGCCCACGCCGGGAGGGGGCACCTCCCCGGCGAGGCCGGGGCAGGCCGTGCCTGGGGCAGCTCCGGCCCGAAGGGTGGGGGATCCGCGCGGCCCGGGGATCCGCTGGACAGGCCCCGGCTCAGGAGCGTTGCGGCAGCGGCCCCTGGAAGAGCCAGGCGCGGAAGAAGCCGTCGAGCGGGACGGCGCTGTGCCGCTGCGCGCACGCGGTGAAGTCCGCCGTGGTGACCACGGCCTCCCGGCGCCCGGCCCACTCCCGCACCAGGGCGAAGAAGCCGGTGTCGCCGAGCAGCCGCCGCAGCTCGTGCAGGACCAGGCCGCCGCGCCGGTAGAGCCGGTCGTCGAACATCAGCTTGCGGCCCGGGTCCGCGAGCACCAGGTCCTGCGGCAGCGCGGCCAGGTGCGCGTGGGCGTCCGCCGCGTGGGCCTCGGCGGGACGGCCGCCCGAGCGCTCGGACCACAGCCACTCGGCGTACTTGGCGAAGCCCTCGTTCAGCCAGATGTGCCGCCAGTCCGCGATCCCCACCGCGTTGCCGAACCACTGGTGCGCCAACTCGTGCGCGACCAGCCGCTCGGAGCCGCGGAAGCCGTCCACGTGGTTGGCGCCGAACACGGACAGGCCCTGGGCCTCGACCGGGACGTCCAGGTCCTCGTCGACCACCACGACCGCGTACTCGCCGAAGGGGTAGGGCCCGAACAGCTCGGTGAAGAGCGCGGCCATCTGCGGCTGGCGGGCGAAGTCGTGGCGGGCGGACGCGAGCAGCCGCTGCGGGGCGTGCAGGGTCTGCGGGACCGGGGAACCTTCGCCGAGCGGCTCGTCCAGGTAGCGGCCGATCTGCACGGTCGTCAGATAGCTGGCGGTGGGCGCGGGTTGGTCCCACACCCAGGTGGTGGCCCCAGCGTGGGCCGTGCGGGTGAGCAGCCGCCCGTTGCCGACGACGCTGTAGGAGGCGGGGGCGGTCATCGAGACCAGGTAGGCCGCCCGGTCGCCGACACGGTCGTTGCACGGGTACCAGGAAGGCGCGCCGATCGGCTGGCTGGCCACCAGCGCGCCGTCGGTCAGCTCCTCCCAGCCCAGCCCGCCCCAGGGGCTGCGCTGCGGGCGGGGGTTGCCGGCGTAGCCCACCTCGGCGGTGAAGGCCTGCCCGGGGGCGAGCGGCCGGGCCGGGCGCAGCCGCAGCTTGCCCGCCCGGTGGGTCCAGCGGACCTGGCGGCCGTCGAGCAGCAGCCGGTGGACGCGGAACTCGGCGAAGTCCAGGACGACTTCGGGCAGCGGATCGGGCCCGTTGATGCAGCTGATCCGGGCGCTGCCGGAGAGCCGGTTGGGCGCGGGCCGGTAGTCGAGGGTGAGCTCGTAGCGGTGGACGCGGTAGCGGGGGTCGCCGTGGCCGGGGAAGTAGCTGTCCTGCGGGTACGCCGCCTGCTTCCCGTTGGCCACCTGTCTAGGCTCCGTTCTCGTTCCCCTGCCGGTCCGGCTGCGGCCACGGCTCGATGGGGTTGCCCAGCCAGCGGGTGTGCGGGGGCACCGACTCCCCCGCCATCACCAGCGAGGCGGGCCCGAGCGTGGTGGCGGCGCCGATCTTGGCGCCGGGCAGGACGATACCGTGCGGGCCCAGGGTCGCACCTGCCTCCAGGGTGACCGCGTCCATCCGCATGATCCGGTCGTGGAACAGGTGGGTCTGCACGACGCAGCCTCGGTTGACGCTCGCGCCCGCGCCGAGCCGCACCAGGTCGGCCTCGGGCAGCCAGTAGCTCTCGCACCACACCCCGCGGCCGATCCTCGCCCCGAGCCCGCGCAGCCACCAGGTCATCAGCGGGGAGCCCGGGAGCGCGCCGACCAGCCAGGGCACCGCCAGCACCTCGGTGAAGGTGTCGGCGAGTTCGTCGCGCCAGACGTGCCCGCTCCACAGCGGCTGCTCGCCTGCCCGGTAGCGGCCGACCAGCAGCCACTTGGCCGCCAGGGCGACGGTGGCGGCGCAGAGCCCGGCGCAGAGCAGCACGAGCCCGGAGCACTGCAGGGCGAGGCCGAAGCCGAGCCGGCCGAAGGCGGCCAGCACGCCGAACCCGAGCCAGGCGGAGCCCAGCAGCGGGAGCAGCCGCAGCAGCTCGACGGCGCCGCGCGCGGCCCTGAGCCGGGCCGGCGGGTCGTAGGTGCGACCGGCGTCCGCGCGGTCGGCCCGGCGCGGCAGCCGGATCGGCGGCATGCCGAGGTAGGAGCTGCCCTTCTTGGCCTTCTTGGGCGCGGCGGACAGCACGCCCACCAGGCCCCGGTCCGGGACGCTGCGCCCGGGCGCGGTCATCCCGGAGTTGCCGAGGAAGGCGCGGCGGCCGATCTGAGCCTCCGCAAGACGCAGCCAGCCGCCGCCGAGTTCGTAGGGCGCGACCAGCGTGTCGTCGGCGAGGAAGGCCCCGTCGCGGACCGTGGTCAGGCTGGGCAGCGCGAGCACGGTGGAGGCCTCGACGCCGCGGCCGACCCGCATGCCCAGGGCGCGCAGCCAGACCGGCGTCAGCAGGCTGGCGTAGAGCGGGAAGAGGGCGGTGCGGGCCAGGTCCATCAGCTGGGTCACGGTCCACGCCTGCCACGCGGGCCGCGAGTGGACCGGATGGTGACCGGGCGTCAGCCCGCGCCCGAGCAGCCGGACCAGCAGGAGCAGCAGCCCCGCGTAGACGCCGAGCGACGCCAGCACGGCGGGCGCGAGTGCCGCGAGGGTCCGCGCGTCCGCCGCCGGAGTGCCGGCGAGCGCCGCGAGCACGGCGAGCCCGGGGGCCGCGGCCAGCAGCGCGAGGCCGCCCGGAAGGAAGCCGCTCAGCCCGTAGAGGAAGGCCCAGGCCGCGCTGCGTCGTGGCCGCTCGCCGGGCCAGTCGTGGCGGGCCTTCCCGGTCTTGACGGCCGGCACGCCCGCCCAGCGCTGGCCGGTGGGCACCTGGCCCAGCACGGCGGAACCGGGCGCGATCTCCGCGCGCTTGCCCACCCGCGCTCCGGGCAGCAGCACGCTGCGGGTGCCGACGACGGCCCCCGCGCCGACCCGGACCGGGCCCACGTGCAGCCGGTCGCCGTCCAGCCACCAGCCGGCGAGGTCCACCTCGGCCTCGACCGCGCAGCCCTTGCCGAGCTTGAGCCGGCCGGTGACCGGCGGCAGGGTATGCAGGTCCACGTCCGCGCCGACGTCCGCACCCAGGGCCCGGGCGTAGCGCAGCAGCCAGGCGCCGGAGAGGTTCTGAGCGCCCGTCACCTCGGCCAGCCGCTCCGCGGTCCACAACCGCAGGTGCACGCTGCCGCCGCGCGGGTGGGTCCCGGGTGCGACGCCGCGCAGCAGCAGGCGGGCGCCCCCGGCTGCCAGGGCGATGCGGCCCGGCGGCGTCCACAGCACCGCCGCGCCGGAGGCCACGGCCCACCAGGGCGCGGACGGCGCCAAGCCGGTCCAGCCGGCCCACGTCAGGAGGTTGCCGAGAGCGGCTGCGGCGACGGCCCAGCGCAGGCCGAGGACGGTGAGCAGCGGCACCGTCAGCAGCAGCTGGACGAACCCGGCGCGGCGCGGAGTGGGCGTCACCTCCCGGGGCGCGGCGTCGAGTTCGCGTGCGGCGAGCCGGTCGAGGTGGCGGGCCTGGGCGCGCAGCACCGAGTGCTGGTACAGGTCGGCGACGGCCGCGGCCGGATGACGTTCGCGGATCAGGGCCACCAGCCGGGCGGCGGCGAGGCTGCCGCCGCCGATGGCGAAGAAGTCGTCGTCCGCCTCGCGCGGGCCCGCGCCCAGGACCTCGGCCCAGAGCCCGGCCAGCCACGCCTCGGTGCCGAACAGCTCGGCGGGGCCGTGCTGCTGACCCTCCGTCGGCAGCGGCCAGGGCAGCGCGGCCCGGTCCACCTTCCCGGAGGTGCGCGTCGGCAGCGCCTCGACCTGGGCCAGCAGCGGCACCAGCGCGGCGGGCAGCTGCTCCCGGAGGCGGGCGACGGCGGCGGCCTGGTCGAAGCCGTCGGCGGTGACCAGGTAGCCGACGAGCAGGTCGTTGCCGCTGCGGGCGGTGCGCACGGCCGCGGCGGCGGCCTGGACGCCGGGCAGTGCCTGCAGCACGGCGTCCACCTCGCCCAGCTCGATCCGCCGACCGCCCACCTTCACCTGGTCGTCGGCGCGGCCGAGGAAGACCAGGCCCTCCGGCTCGGCGCGGACCAGGTCCCCGGAGCGGTAGGCGCGCTCCCAGCCGAGGGAGGGCAGCGGGGCGTAGGCGGTGGCGTCCTTCGCGGGGTCGAGGTAGCGGGCCAGGCCGGCGCCGCCGATGACGAGCTGGCCGCTGCCGCCCATCTCGACGACCTGGCCGTGCTCGTCGACGACGGCCAGCTCCCAGCCGTCCAGCGGCAGCCCGATCCGGATCGGCCCGGCGCCGGTCAGCGGCGCGGCGCAGGAGACGACGGTGGCCTCGGTGGGGCCGTAGGTGTTCCACACCTCCCGGCCGTCGGCGGCCAGTCGTTCGGCCAGCTCCGGCGGGCATGCCTCGCCGCCGAAGATCAGCAGGCGCACGTCGGCGAGGGATTCCACCGGCCACAGCGCGGCCAGCGTCGGCACGGTGGAGACGACGGTGATCTCCTGCTCCACCAGCCACGGCCCGAGGTCCGCGCCGCTGCGGACCCGGGTGCGCGGAACGGCGACCAGGCACGCGCCGTGCCGCCAGGCCAGCCACATCTCCTCGCAGGAGGCGTCGAAGGCCACCGACAGTCCGGCCATCACCCGGTCGCCCGGACCCAGCGGCTCCTGCTGCTGGAACAGCGCGGCCTCGGCGTCCGCGAAGGCGGCGGCGCAGCGGTGCGGCACTGCGACGCCCTTCGGCGTGCCGGTGGAGCCGGAGGTGAAGATGATCCACGCGTCGTCCTCCGGCCCGGGGCGGCCCGCGGGTGCGGGCGTGTCGCCGGGCCGACGCAGCGTCAACTCCCGCTCCGCCCCGAACACCGCCCGCACCCCGGCCTCGCCGAAGACGACGTCGGCGCGCTCGTCCGGGTCCTCCGCGTCCACCGGGACGTAGGCGGCCCCGGCGGAGAGCACGGCGAGAATGCAGACGTAGAGATCGGCCGTCCCCGACGGCACGCGTACGCCGACCCGGTCCCCGACGCCGACCCCGGCCGCAGCGAGCCGGGCCCGGGTCCGCTCCACCTCGGCGGCGAGCGCCCGGTAGGTCAGCACCCGGGAACCGTCGTCCAGCGCGGGCTCGGTGGGATGGGCGCGGACCGTGGCCTCGAAGACGTCCAGCAGGGTGCGCTCCGGATGCGCCGGGCGCCCGGTGAACAGCGCGAGCCCGGACGGCGCGGCCTCGGCGGCTCCGGCGGCCTCCGAAGCCGTGGCCGCGGTGGTGCTGGGGGCCGAAGTCATGCGTGCCTCTTCCGTCGACGATCCTGCCGACTCTAGACCGCCTTCGGGCCCCTGGCCTGCTGGTCGCGCTCCCGCCGTGTCGCCCGGACGGAGCATTCACCAGCCCATTGAGGCATGAACTCCTTTTCGCCACAAGAGACTTGACTCGGGCGTGCGCCAACTCCCGCACGGGCGACCGTGACCAAGCCCACCCCCTGCGCCCGTCCGTCGGCGCGGCCCGAAGCGCGCTCAGTGCCACGGGCTCCGCAGTGCCCACCACAGCGGCAGCGACGCGGCGAAGCCCACGGCGCCGCAGAGCAGCCCGAGGCGCACGGTGCGGCGCCGCTCGGCCGCCGGACGGGTCACCCGGGCCGCCGGCGGCACGGAATCGATCTTGACGAGGGCGAGCCTCCCCGCCCGGTCACCGCCGGTCTGGTGACGTACCCGCACATCCCAGCGGCGCTCCGGGTCGTACTCGACGAGGACCGTGCCGCCCGCCCGGAAGCGGTCCAGGTCCATGATGTTGACCGCCGCGTGCGCCTCCACCCGGAAGGCCGGTCCAGTCTCCGGCGCCACCGTCAGGTCCAGCCGCAGCGGCAGGTTCGGCCCCTCCCCGACGGCCGCCGAGGACTCGATCCGCGCCGGCGCGCGTTCGGTCCGGCCGCTCCCCTTCCCGGCGACGCGCCGGCGCTCGGCGGCCGCGAGCAGCGCGAAGGCGACGATGCCCACCCAGGGGACCGCGTTCACCCCGATCACGAACAGGGCCACCCCGTGCCCCGACCCCAGTTGCATGGCCCCGGTCAGCACCGCGCCCAGGCCCGCGCCCATCAGCAGCGCCAGCACCACTCCAGCGATCAGCACCGCGTGTCCCCCCGCCCCCGCACAGCGCCGTCTCCCCCGGCGGCGTCTGAGGGAGTCCAGAATGGCGACCGGGCACCTCCGTGTCCAGCTGCCGGGAAGGAGCGGATATGTCCGTGGACGAAGCGCGGCCGGTGCGGGTGGAGCGCAGGGGGCCGGTGACCACCGTGCTGCTGCACCGACCCGAGGTCCGCAACGCGGTGGACGCGGCCACTGCCGAGCAACTGCGGCGCGCCTTCGAGGAGTTCGAGGCGGACGACGCGGCCTCGGTGGCGGTCCTGCACGGCGAGGGCGGCGCCTTCTGCGCGGGTTACGACCTCACGTCGCTGGCCGGGCACGGCATCCCCGGGGAGGTGGCGGACGCGGCGTACGGACCGGGGCCCATGGGCCCGACCCGGCTGCGGCTGTCGAAGCCGGTGATCGCGGCCGTGGCGGGCCACGCCGTGGCCGGGGGCCTGGAGTTGGCGCTCTGGTGCGATCTGCGGGCCGCCGAGCCGGACGCCGTCTTCGGCGTCTTCTGCCGCCGCTTCGGCGTCCCGCTGATCGACGGCGGCACGGTCCGGCTCCCGCGCCTCATCGGCGAGAGCCGGGCGATGGACCTGATCCTCACCGGCCGGCCCGTGGACGCCGCCGAGGCGCTCGCCATCGGCCTGGTCAACCGCCTTACCCCGGAGGGGGGTTCACGTGAGGCCGCCGAGGAGCTCGCGGCCCGGCTGGCCGCACTGCCCCAGCGCTGCCTCCGCTCGGACCGCGCCCTGGTCCGTGACGCCGCCGGCCTCCCGGCTGGCGACGCGCTCCGCCTCGCGCACGAGCGCGGCGCCCAGGTCCTGTCCGCACCGGAC
>NZ_JBHSQJ010000029.1:13122-15947 GCF_042658505.1 Streptacidiphilus monticola
CCGCCACGGGGGTTCCTGAGCCCGATCTGTCCGGGCCGGTCGTGCGACGTGCCGCCGTCGCGCCCGG
The DNA here is from genome assembly GCF_042658505.1 of Streptacidiphilus monticola. Classification (NCBI taxonomy): domain Bacteria; kingdom Bacillati; phylum Actinomycetota; class Actinomycetes; order Kitasatosporales; family Streptomycetaceae; genus Streptacidiphilus; species Streptacidiphilus monticola. The sequence continues at coordinate 13,190 of NZ_JBHSQJ010000029.1, forward strand.
GGCAAGCCCCCACCCGCTCTCCGGCCGGGTGGCGCTGACCCGCCGTCAGACGGGCACGACGCCCAGGCGTTCCACGAGCTCGGTCAGGGCCTCGCCCAACGGGCGGTCGATGCGGTGGGCGGCGCGGTCGTCGCCGCGGGTGGGGCCCTGGTTGACGATCACCACGGGCTTGCCCTGCTCCGCCGCGCGACGGACGAAGCGCAGGCCGGACAGCACCGTCAGCGAGGAGCCCAGCACCAGCAGCGAGGCGCACGCGTCCACCAGGCGGTGGCACTCGTCCACCCGGGGCCGGGGCACGTTCTCACCGAAGAAGACGACGTCCGGCTTGAGCGTCCCGCCCCCGCAGTCGGCGCAGTCCACCGGCCGGAAGCGGGCGACGACCTCGGGGGGGATCTCCGCGTCGCCGTCCGGGTTGACGCGTCGCACCTCCGCCGTGAAGCCCGGGTTGGCCTCGCGCAGGCGCGCGTCGAGCGCGGCGCGCTCGCTCGTGCGCCCGCAGTCGAGGCAGACCACGCGCCCCAGGCTGCCGTGGAGTTCGACCACCTGCGGCGTCCCGGCCGCATGGTGGAGGCCGTCGACGTTCTGGGTGATCACGCCGTCGATCCGGCCCGCGCGGGCGAGCGCGGCCAGGGCGTGGTGACCGCCGTTCGGGCGGGCGTGGTTGACGGTGTGCCAGCCGAGGTGGCTGCGCGCCCAGTAGCGCTGCCGCGCCGCCTCGCTGCCGGTGAACTCCTGGTACGTCATGGGCGTGTGCCGCCGCAAGGTCCCGCTCGCGCCCCGGTAGTCGGGGATGCCGGACTCGGTGGAGATGCCGGCCCCCGTCAGCGCGACCATCCCACCGGCCTCCAGCAGCGGCAGCACCGGGTCGAGGCTCCGCGTCCGCGGCAGCGGTTCGCCGACGGGCGTCCAGGTGAGCGTGGGCCGCATGCGCATGACTGCAGGGTACGCGCGGGCGCCGGAAACCGAGCCCATTGCATGATCATGCGTAACCATGCATAATCCTGCTTATGTCCAAAGTGCTCTCCTCCCTGCCTGTCGGCGAACGCGTCGGGATCGCCTTCTCCGGTGGCCTCGACACCTCGGTCGCGGTCGCGTGGATGCGCGACAAGGGTGCGGTGCCCTGCACCTACACCGCCAACCTCGGCCAGTACGACGAGCCCGACATCGAGTCGGTGCCCGGTCGCGCCACGCAGTACGGCGCGGAGGTCGCGCGACTGGTCGACTGCCGCGCCGCGCTGGTCGAGGAGGGGCTGGCCGCGCTGACCTGCGGCGCGTTCCACATCCGCTCCGGCGGCCGGGCCTACTTCAACACCACCCCGCTGGGCCGCGCCGTCACCGGCACCCTGCTGGTCCGCGCCATGCTCGAGGACGACGTCCAGATCTGGGGCGACGGCTCGACCTACAAGGGCAACGACATCGAGCGGTTCTACCGCTACGGCCTGCTCGCCAACCCCTCGCTGCGGATCTACAAGCCGTGGCTGGACGCCGCCTTCGTCGGCGAGCTGGGCGGCCGCAAGGAGATGTCCGAGTGGCTGGTCGCGCACGGCCTGCCCTACCGGGACTCCACCGAGAAGGCGTACTCCACCGACGCCAACATCTGGGGCGCCACCCACGAGGCGAAGACCCTGGAGCACCTGGACACCGGCATCGAGACCGTCGACCCGATCATGGGCGTCCGCTTCTGGGACCCCGAGGTCGAGATCGCGCCCGAGGTCGTCACCATCGGCTTCGAGCAGGGCCGCCCGGTCACCATCAACGGGCAGCAGTTCGCCACCCCGGTCGACCTGGTGCTGGAGGCCAACGCCATCGGCGGCCGCCACGGCCTGGGCATGTCCGACCAGATCGAGAACCGGATCATCGAGGCCAAGAGCCGCGGCATCTACGAGGCCCCCGGCATGGCGCTGCTGCACGCCGCCTACGAGCGCCTGGTCAACGCGATCCACAACGAGGACACGGTGGCCGCGTACCACAACGAGGGCCGTCGGCTCGGCCGCCTCATGTACGAGGGCCGCTGGCTGGACCCCCAGTCGCTGATGCTGCGCGAGTCGCTGCAGCGCTGGGTCGGCGCGGCCGTCACCGGAGAGGTCACGCTGCGGCTGCGCCGGGGCGAGGACTACTCGATCCTCGACACCACCGGCCCCGCCCTCAGCTACCACCCGGACAAGCTCTCCATGGAGCGCACCGAGGACGCCGCCTTCGGACCGGTGGACCGCATCGGGCAGTTGACGATGCGCAACCTGGACATCGCCGACTCCCGCGCCAAGCTGGAGCAGTACGCACAGCTCGGCCTGGTGGGCCGTTCCGGCCCGGCGGACGCCGCCGTCACCGGCCTGATCGGCGCGATGCAGTCCGGCGGCGCCCAGGAGATCGCCGCGAGCGGCGAGGCCGCCCCGGTCAACGACGAGCTGCTGGACAGCGCGGCGATCGAGTCCGGCACGGACTGACCTGACCGCCCGTCAGACCCCCACCCGCACGGGGCCCGGACCGCCGCCACGGCAGTCCGGGCCCCGTGGCGTTCAGCCCTCCAGAGCGGCCCGCGTCGCCGGACCGTAGACCCCGTACGGGTCGGCGGTCAGGCTCCGGTCCCGCTGGAACTGGCGCACCCCGCGCACGGTGGCCTTGTCGTAGACGCCGGTGATCCGGACGTAGGTGAAACCCTGCTGGAACAGCAGCTGTTGCAGGCGCGCGACGTCCGGCCCGCTGTCGCCGGCCCGCAGCGTCGCCGCCGCGGTGGAGGCCGGGCTGCTCGCCGCGGGCG
>NZ_JBHSQJ010000030.1:0-8927 GCF_042658505.1 Streptacidiphilus monticola
CTGCCGCCTGCCCGGCTGAGGATCGATTTTCCGTTCAGCCGAGTTCGTCAACATCGGCAACGTTGGACTCGCCCTCCCGCGGAAGTACTGCGGTGCGTCCCTCCGCGACAGGGGCGACGATGGCCGGCCAGCCCCCTTCCACCAGAGCCTTGCGAACAGGCTCCACTCCGGCCAGCACCAACGCACCTTCGTAGCTCGTTCCCACTTGACGCTCCCCTTCGCCGAACCGAGTGGTGGATACGCACAATAAGGGGCGTGTCATGCACCCCCATCACCTTGATCGAACCCGTGCCGCGCCTCAGCGCGCCAGATCGAGCAATCATCAGCGGGGAAATGCGGTCAACACCCCAGTAGTCGGGACCGATGCCGGCGAGCAGGGCGGCTTCTTCGCGGCGCAGGCCGGGCACGCGGCGGTTGCCGCCGAGCCGGTAGCCGCAGTCGTCGTCCTTGCTCGCGCCACCGTCATGCGGTTCAGGGGAGGCCGTGGCCTGCTCCTGGCCACAGGCCCGCCCTGCGGTGATCTCCTGCGGTCTGGACGCGTGGGGCCTGCGAGCAGGCGTCAACGACAGCTCCGGCCAGGCGCCGCTGTCGTGACTCCCGGCTCAGGGCTGTGTGGCACGACGCGACGTCGTCATCCCCGGCGTCTGCGGCCATGGTGCGATCCCATCAGCCTGGGCGTGGTTGGCCGTCCCACGGCCTCCTACGGCGTTCCTCACGAGCACTGGTCGATCGACTCCGATGAGTGCGCTTCTCCTGCCGGGTCGGTCCCACTACTCCACTGCCAATGCCGCGTCGAGGTCGGGGAAGAGGGGTGGAGATCGGTGCCGGCTGCACCGTCCGGAGCGGCGCATCCGGCCATCGGAGGTCGAAGGCCATGCCCACGAGGCGCTCCATGAGGGCGAAAGAGACCGAGTGCGCGGTCTGCGTCGGTAACGGCGCACCCTCGGCCCCGGGGCCGGGATCTCTGGCGCATCGTCCCTGCACGGGGCGTCCTCGATCCAGCTGCCGCGCTCGGTCGGCGTGCGGACGGCGTGCCGGCGTCGCTCCCCGGCGAGGCCGGGGAGCGTCGCGGTGTGAGGCCGTGGTGTTGCGGCGCTGCACGGTCAGCTGTCCTGCAACCCGTCGGGGTTGATCCGGGCAACTTGCAGCTGCGCGTGGTGCGGGGTGGCGAGGCCGGCGTCGGTGATGTACAGGTCGGTGCCACGCACGGCGGTGGCGGTGGGGCTGGCCAGCCCGTCGGCTGCCGTGAGCACGGTGGCCTTGGTGCCGTTCGGGTAGATCACGTCCACCTTGTTCTGCGTGTTCACCGCGGCGAACACGATGTCGGAGCGGGAGGACAGGAAGTTGAAGTCGTCGATGCCCACCTCCCCGTCGGCGACCTGGTGGAGCCGGCCGGCCTTCCCGGCGGCGGTCACCGGGACCCGCAGCAGGGTGCCCTGGTTGAAGTTGGTGACCCACACGGCCCCGTGGTGGTAGCGCAGCCCGTTGACGCCGATCGGGATCGAGGCCGTCGGGACCGGTGCGAGGGCCTGGTCGGTCAGCCACGTCCTGGCTTGGCCCCCGGCGACCGGGACGGCCCAGATCGTGCCCTTGTAGCTGTCGGAGACGTAGAGGGTCCGTCCGGCGGGGTCGATCGCGATCCCGTTGGGCAGGCCGTCCGCGGGCAGGGCCGCGAGGCGGCTGGGGTGGCCGCCCGGGGGCAGCTTCCACACGCCTGCGCGGGAGGCGTCCTTGGACCACACGTTGTAGTAGACGGTCCCGTCGCTGCCGCGGGTGTTCCCGGTGAAGCCGTCGCCGAGGACGCCGGTCACCAGCACCGTCCGGTGCTGCCCGTGGGCGCTCAGGCGGACCAGCTCCGGCCGCTGGCCGGCGTAGCTGCCGAGCATCGAGACCGTCAGGGTGCTGTCCGGGTTGACGGTGATGTTCTCCGGCACCTCCCCGGCGGACCAGTCGAACGGGGCGAGGGTGCTGGCGGCGGTGACGACCGGCTGGGGGTGTTCGGGCCCTGCGGCGGCCGACGCGTAGGGGGCCGATACGAGGACGGCCGCTGCGGCGGCCACGGTCGCGGCGAGGTTGAGTCGCTTGCTCATGGGGTGGGTTCTCATCTCTTGCTCGTGGTGCGGCGGGGACCGCGTCCCTGCCGCACCACACAGTGGCGTGTGCCGGCCGGGGCCAATGAGTGGCCGGGGGGACACCTGTCGTGCTATTCCGGCCAATCGGAAGGTTGCTGTCCTCGCCGGCGACCGGAGCCCCGCCGCTGGACTGGGGCAGCCCGGCCCCCAGGGTGGTGCCCCGGCCTCCACCTGGCACAGGGGGCGCTGCTGTCTTCCCCGCACCTGGAAGCGGGGGCGCACACACGTCCCACTCCTAAGAACTCATCTCCATTGGCCAGGGGCGGTCTAATCGCGCAGATGAGCCAAGAGGCTGTCGCTCGCTGGATAGGGGCGTTCTGCTGGCAGGAGCCGCTGGGCTGCTTCCAGTGCCCCGTCTCGCACGTGAGCGTGGATCGAGTGGGCGAGCCCCGTGATGTCACTGATTGAGACGATCCAGTCCTGTGCATAGAGCTGGGCCGCTTCGCCGGTGAGTCCAAGTTGCAGGGAGCGGTGCGGAAGCGGCTGCAGGTGCAGGTCTCGTTCGGGATCCCATTGCACTCGGGCTGGGGCTCGCTTCAACTGGCGTTTCCAGGCGGCGCGGTCAGGATGCAGCCCGTGCTCGTAGTGGGCCAGGCAGGCGTGTTCCAGGGCCCACTCGAAGCCCTCACGGGTGATCTCAATCGCGAGGACGGTCTCCTGGCCCTCCTTGCTGGCCCACCCGCAGCGATGCATCATCCAGAGGAACGACGGCTTGATCCACGTCATTCGGTCCCTCTGCCAGGCCGCCGGAAAGTGACCGTCCTGTGCGGCGGGCAGGCCGATCTCCGGTGCGTACGCCTGGTAGACGGTCACTGTTGAGGCTGTATAGACGGCGCGGATCTGATGCTTGGGTGCTGACACGGTGACCACAGTCGACGGTCGGTGCGCTACACGCCACCGAATTACCAGGCCAGAAGGGTGCTGAGCCGTCGGTAGCAGATGAGTGTGGCTGCGATGCCCGCGAAGGCGAGGAAGTGCTCGGCCTTGCGCTCGTAGCTGCGGTGGAGTCGTCGGCAGCCGGCGAGCCATGCGACGGTGCGCTCGATGGTCCAGCGGTGGCGGCCCAGGTGCTAAGGGCCGGTCAGGTTTCCCAGGTCGTGGGTGTGTTCTTCGACGGACAGGGCGCCGGCAGGCACCAATGGACGGCCACCGCCCTGTGAGCCGTCGCGGCAGCGGGTGGATGTGTGGACGCTGCGACGGCCCGTCCAATCCGCCCACCAGGAGGGCCCCGTGACCCCCGGCGACCCTGTCATGCCCGCTCCGGTTGGCTGGGGGTTCGATGGCTTGCGGTGGACCGCCCGTGCAACGCAGGGCAGTTCGAGCCTTCGTGGGTCGGTGTTTCGGCCCTGTGCTCGGTCAGTGCAGGGGCAGGCTCTCGACGGTGAACGTCGGGCTGGTCAGCGGGTCGCCGTAGAGGTAGGTGTCCATCTGGGAGTTGGTGACCCAGAGCCGGTCGCCGCTGAGGGCGACGCCGGTCGTGGTGTCGGCTCCGGTGTAGGTGCGCTTGGAGACGAGGGCGGCCTTGGTGCCGTCGTCCTCGAGCCGCACGGTGTCGACCTCGTTGGCGACCGAGCGGGCGAGGTACAGGGTGTCCCCCTGACGGACCATGCCGTCGGCGCTGGGCAGGGCCGGGGCGTCGATCTTGCGAATCTCGCCGGTGGCGAGGGTGAGCCGGTACAGGGCGCCGGTGGACCAGTAGCCGATGATCAGGGACGTGCCGTCCGGGCCGGTGACGATGCCGTTGCCGTTGGACTGGCCGGCCACGTAGTCGGGAAGCCGGTAGGCGACCTGGAGAGTTCGCTGCGCGCCGGTGGCGGGGGCGTTCACCTCGGCGGCGGGGATCCGGTACACCACCGGCCGCAGGGAGTCGGTGAGGTAGACGTCGCCGTTCGAGGCGACGGCCGCGTCGTTGACGAGGGTCCACCCGCCGGTATCGGGGACCGTGTAGCGGGCGACGAGCTTGCCGGTGTCGGTGTAGACGAAGAACTGCCCGGTGAAGGCGCCGGCGACCAGCAGCCGGTCACCGTCGATCTTGATGCCGGTGGCCTGGGTGCGGCCGTCCCGGCCGGCCGGCAGGAACGGCTGGAGCGTCGTGGACCCGACCCGGCCCCGGTAGACGGTGCCGTCGGCGATGCTGCCCGTGTACACGTAGCGGCAGTCGGCCGCGATGCTCTCCGGGAACGCGTTGGCGCCGTCGACGGTGACCGCGTAAGAGCCGTCCGGGCGGCCGTCGACGGGCGCGGCCGTGGCCACGGCCGGGACCGTGAGCGCGGCCACCGCGCCGGACGCCGCGGCGAGGAACAGAGCGGGTCGCCAGGCGTTGCTGAGGCGGGACATGAGAGGGAAACCCTTCCGGTTACTGGGGGGTGTGGTGGTTGGTCCGGTGCGCGCGGGCGGGGGGCCGGCGCGCACCGGGGGTCGGCGAGCCGCGACGCGATTGCTGCCTTTAGGGCAGGAGCCGGCTGGTGGCAGGAGCGCGTCGCGCGCCGTCGGTGCCCAGGGCGACGACCCGGTCGAGAATCTCGGTGTCGACCCCGTCGGCGCGCAGCGCCTGGTCGAAGAGCTCCATGTCGAGCACGCCGACCTCGGCGAGGTGTTCGGCCGTGTCCGGGCGGATCATCGTGCCGACCAGCTCCAGCGCGCGGCTGCCAGCGCTGCCCAGCCGGAGCGCGTCGACCACGGCGGGCACGTTGGCGCCCGTCCCGGCGGCCAGGGCCAGCACATCGGCGATCGCGTTCTGGTTCAGCAGCATCAGCGCGTTGTTGAACAGCTTCGCCTGCTGCCCGCTGCCGGCCGGGCCCAGGTGGAGCACATGAGCCGAGAACGACTCGAACACCGGGCGGACCCGATCCAGCACCGCCACGTCACCGCCGACGAGCGTCACCAGCGTGCGCGCCTTCGCGCCCGGCCGGCCGCCGCTGACCGGGGCGTCGAGCACGGCCACACCGTGACCGGCTCCCCGCCGCGCCAGCCGCCGCGCCGTCTCCGGCGTGCCGGTGCCATGGTTGACCAGCACGCCCCCGGGGCGCATCACGGGAAAGATCTGCTCAGCAAGCGCGAGCACCGCCTCATCGGTGGACACGCACAGCGCCACCACATCCGCGGCCCTGGCCAGAACCTCAACGGACGGCGCCACCGTGAACGCGGCCACCTCCGCGACCTCCAGCGACGTGGGCCGCCGCGCCCAGGTGTGCACCGCGAACCCGGCCTCGCCGATCGCTGTCGCCATCGGAAGGCCCTGGTCCCCCAGGCCGATGAACCCCACGACCAGACCGTGCGCGTTCGACGTCATGAACTCCTCCTCCATGGTTGCGCCGCACCTGATGTGCGGCAGTGACGGTGTGTCGCCTCCCGCAGGGGCCGGGCGGAACACGGAACGGGGTGGCATCGCCGCCCCGTCCCGTCCCGCCCACGGCGTCGTCTCGTGCAGGGGCCAGGCGGAACGCCGAACGGGGTGGTATCGCCGTACCGCCCCGTCCCGCCCACGACACCGCGCTCCTGCAGGGGCCGGGCGGAACGCGGAACGCGGTGGTATCGCCGTACCGCCCCGCCCCGCCCACGACACCGCGCTCCTGCAGGGGCCGGGCGGAACGCGGAACGCGGTGGTATCGCCGTACCGCCCCGCCCCGCCCACGACACCGCGCTCCTGCAGGGGCCGGGCGGAGCGGGGTGGCATCGCCGTACCGCCCCGTTCCGCCCACGACACCGTGGTGGCTAGCGGTTCGGAAGGTTCTTCAGCGACGCGGAACGGCGCTCCACGAGCTCGGCGTAAGTGCCCTCCCGCTCGGCGTAGCGGTGCTGGCGGACCGCCTCGACGAGAATCTCGTTCGGGGTGGCCTCCTGCGCCAGCAACGCCCACACCTCGTCCAAGAACGCGTCGAGATCAAGGGCGGCCGGGTTCAGCTCCTTCTGCTTCGGCGTCGTCGCGACCGCCGGCGGCACCAGCTCGGTCACCTCGACGCCGGTACCGGCCAGCTGGGCGCGCAGCGACTCGGTGTAGGCGTGGACCGCCGCCTTCGAAGCACCGTAGGTGGGCATGAGCGGGAACGGCAGGAACCCGATCCCGGACGAGACGGTCATGATCGTCCCGGACCCCCGCCCCAGCAGATGCGGGGTGAACGCGTCGATGGTGCGGATCGTGCCGAGGACGTTGACCGCGATCGTGGTCTCGGCGGCGGCGATGTGCGCGGGGTCCCACAGATCCTCGATGAGCATCACCCCGGACATGGTCACCACCACGTCGAGCTCGGGATGCGCGGCGAGCACCTCGTCGCGGGCGGCAGCGATCGAGTCGGGGCTGGTGACGTCCATCGTCACCGTCTCCAGACCCTCGACCAGGTCCGTGTTACGGCCGCCGACGATGACGGTGTTGCCCGCGGCCTGGAACCGGCGCGCGAGACCCAACCCGATGCCGGAGGTACCCCCGACGACCAGCACCGTGCGATTGCCCAGCTTCATGATGTGACCCCTTTCGGTCGAAACACCGGTGATGTGCTTCGAGCGTCGCTGTCCGGGCCCATCCCTGGCAGACCCCTGCCGTTCCAGGGGACCGCCAGACCCCCCCACGCAGCACACGAGCGCCCCGGGGCTCCCCCGGGAAAGGACCAGGCCGTGGGGGCAAAGCCCCACACCCCGACCCCGAAGCCCCAGCCGCAGCCGCAGCCCTCCCCTCGGCTCCCCCAGCAGTGGTGTTGCTCGCGCGGTTCCCCGCGCCCTGGACGGTGCGCTAAAGTTTGAGCAGTCGCTCAAAACCGGGACGGGGGTGGGGAGATGGCATCGCAGGAGACACGGCGGGCGTTGATCGCCGGAGCGATCGCGACCCTGCGGGAGGTGGGCCACGCCAAGGCCAGCGCACGCGAGATCGCGGGCCGGGCCGGCTGCAACCAGGCACTGGTCTTCTACCACTTCGGCTCCGTCAACGGCCTGCTCATCGCCGCCCTCGACCACGTCGCCGAACAACGACGGGCGCGCTACCAGGCCCTCGTGGACGACGCCAAGGGACTGGGCGGGCTCGCCCAGGCCGCCCGGCAGGTCTTCGAGGAAGACCTGACCGCGGGCCACACCGCCGTCCTGCTGGAACTGCTGGCCGCCGCGCAGACCGACCCGCAGCTGCGCCCCCAGGTCGCCGAACGACTGCGCCCCTGGCGCGAGTTCGCCTCCGACGCGGTGCGGGGCACGCTGCTCGGGCGGCTGCTGCCCGCAGACGAGCTCGCGCACGCCGTCGTCGCGATGTACCTGGGACTGGAGCTGCTGGCCGCCGTGGACGGCGACCCGGCCCCCGCACGTGCACTGTTCGACCGACTCGACAAGACAAGGGCCCCCTGGAGGCGTCCGTGACCCGCAAACCGCCCTGGTTCCTGCCCTGGCTCGCCTGGTACGCCGTCGGGGCAGCCGCGCTGCTCTCGCTGCTGGCGATCCTCAGCTTCGGGCTCTTCCTCGCCCCGGTCGTCCTCGTGGCCGCCGTGCTCCTGGCCCGCTCCCCCCGCACCCGGCACAGCTTCCCCGGCGCGGTGGCCGGGCTCGGGCTGCCCCTGCTGTGGGTCGCCGCCGCCAACGCCGGCGGCCCCGGCGAGGCCTGCACACCAACCGACGGCGGCATGACCTGCACCGACCAATGGTCCCCCTGGCCCTGGCTCGCCGCCGGCCTGCTGCTGACCGCCGCCGGCATCGCCCTGTCCGCGACACGCGCCCGGAAAAACCCAGACACACCGGGGCACGTCCACACCCCACACCCCTGAGAATCCCCCACCGCGCACCGCTCCATCGGCTCGTAACGCCATCGTGTGCGGCGCCGAAAAGCGGCTCGGGCTCCTGGACCCGGACGCGGATTTCCTCACATAGAGAAACCGCGGCCGTGTCCGCGATCACAGACGCGCCAAGGCCCGCAGGCAGTCATGTCCCACATGTCAGACACCGGCGACGCGCCACAGCGCGGGGGCCACTGACAGCAGCCGGGGCGGCCCTGGCACGCTGACGGGCCTCAGCACTGAGCCGCTGACCATCTTCGACCTGCCAACGGCGCCACCGAAGCCGAAGAAGACCCCGTCGAGCCCGGACCACCACGGCCACAAGCGGGCCACAACCCTCGCAACCGCCAACCCTCCCACCGGCAGCGCACGTTCAAGCAGCACCGCCTGGCCGAGCCGGCGAAGCCCCGGCCAGGCTAAGGCCTTGGAGGCGGAACCCCTGCGCCGCTCGGCACAGCACCGCAGCGGACCCGCCCCCACGCTTGGCGCAAGGGCCTTCATCTCCGGGCTGGAACAGGCCGGTGGAGAAGCAGTCAGGCCTGCGACGCTTCGGAATGGCAGGCGAGGGCGTGGTGGTCCTAAGGGTGCTCTCCTGCTTCATAGAGCCGATAGCGGAGCGGCTGCCGGGGGTTCCCCGTCGGCCCAGCAGCCCACAAGAGCCGCTCTGCGTCAGGCTCTTGTCCCTCGGGTCCCCCGGGCGTACTGCCATGGCTTGCAACGACTCGGACGTGAGCGCAGACGACGAAGCCGTCAGGCTGAGCTGATTCGAGGATCAGGCACAGCGTGGACTGCCGATTCGGCGGGAAGATGTCGCGCGCCGAGGCGTCCAGGAGCGTGCGACGTTCCTTCGGGCTGGCTGCCCGGATGGTCAGCGGCTCAAAGCTCTGATGAAGGTTCATCGCCGCAACGCCGTCGAACCAGACGTCCACCGTTTCGTCGTCATCGGTGGATGCGAGACTGCGGAGCACCAGCGTCATGTGTCCCACGCTGTAGCTCCACACGCGGAAGCGCCGCGCGATGGTGTAGCTCGTCGTCAGGCTGCCCTCTG